>NZ_RZSX01000407.1:0-5489 GCF_004023105.1 Mesorhizobium sp. M5C.F.Ca.IN.020.32.2.1
TGCCGTACACCACATGGACATTCTCCTTGGGTGCTCCAGAGAGATCCTGCAAAAAGCGGCGCAGTTCGCCGCCGTCGCCAGTACCGATCGTCGCTGAGGTGGCGACATATCGGATCTGGCTCGGCTCACGTCCAAAGGCGAGGGCTACTCGACGTAGAAGCAGCGAGAGCTCGGCAGCCTGCGCACCGATGTAGGAGTGCGCCTCGTCCAGGACGATGTAGTCGAGCGTGTTCTCCGATCGAGCCAGGATGGGCTCGTCCTTCTGCCGGATCAACATGTATTCGAGCATGGTGATGTTGGTCACCAGGACCGGCGGCGGGTCGTGTCGCAACGTCTTGCGGTCGAAGACCTTCCAAGGCTCGCTTCGTGCACGCGCAGAGCGCGTCTCCTCAGGCGTTTCTCCGTTGTAGAGGCAATATCGAAGCGCGCCGCCGAACGGCGCGAACCAACTCGCGAGCCGCTCCTCTTGGCTCGCGATCAGCGCGTTGAGCGGATAGAGCATGAGAGCACGCACACCCGTCAGCCGTTTGCTGCCTCCATCAGAGCTCTTGACCAGCCGATCCAATATGGGCGTCAGGAAGCACTCGGTCTTCCCAGAGCCGGTGCCGCTCGAAACGATGACCGAGACCGGGTCGTCAGTGCAGAGTTTCGACCAAGCCTCCACTTGGTGCGCGTAGGGCGGATAGGGCGATACTCGCCGAAGCGTCTCGACAGTCTTCGGATGAAGGAGGGATGGGTCGATGCCGTCCCAGCCTCGCTCTATGGGCAGCCATGGGAACGCGCCTTCGAGGTATGGCTCGGAAAGGAACGATCCTTTGTCGCCCGCTGCGGCGCCCAGTCTCTCGCGAAGGTGGCGTGCCAGATCGGTAGACTTCGGGCGGGCCATACCAACCACGGCATCGGCGGCCTCTATGGGAAGACGAGTGAGGAGACGTTCGAGTTCGATCATGCGTCACCCCCGGGAATGTGCGCGTTCGAAGAGGACTTCCACAACGGCCGCCTCGAAATAGTCGCGGTCGAAGAGCCATGCGGAGCGGCAAGCAGAAAGGTGGACGCGAGGCTCGATTTCCGACATTGCAACACCTGCGGCGACGAACGGAGCTGCGAGAACATCGGCGAAGGCGGAATCATATCGATTCCAAACGGCCACCGAGTTTTTCACCATGTTCGACAGGCCCAGCGAGCTCGGCGGTTGGCCGCCATCGCCGCGGCGCTTGACCAAGTCCTGAGCAAGAGCGTCGATACCGCCCGGTGTCCGACGACCGAGCCGTTGGGCAAACTCGTGTTGTGCGGCAATGGAGATGCCATTCAAAAGCAGCGCCGCCTGCACATGAACGCGAAGTGTGGGCTGAAGGTCGAGGGTCTCCACCAATCCCCGCGCGATGGCGGCGTCGCTCAAAGCGACGTCCTCTCCGAACTCGGCCAACCTCGTCGCCAGTCGTGCTCGTCGCGCACCCATGGCCGCGATCCAGTCCTCGATCGCGGACGTACACCATAGGCAAGGGAGCTCGCTCTGCAGCCGCAGGACTGCCTCACGTTCTGCGAACGAGTTGCATTCCGCGAGCACGACCACTGCGGTGCGGGGCACCCGCGCCAACGCTCGAAGGGCATCGACGGAGGCATATGGTATCTCCGCCTTGGAGGTGATCAGAGCGAGTTCGACCAAGCCACGCAATTCGTCGACCGATGGTTGGTTGTTCGAAAGATAGGCATCCAACGCGGCATCGCGCAGTTCGCGCGTTGGCTGGCGCAGAGCGAAGAGGAGTCCAGAGGGGGTAGGGACGCCAGCGGACGCCTCGAGGACCTTTGGACGAAGTCGCCGGCCATCCTGAGTCACGCCAGACAACAGCCAGGGCCCTTCTCCGAGGTACTCGCTCAGCCAGCTCACCATGGTACCCATGGGTGCCATCGGAGGATGGACGATCCCCGCTCGCGGCTCGGCCAGCGAAAATGCGCAAAGGTTTAGAGAGGCAACGTTCTTGGCCAACACGGCGAACGGAGAGCTGCTCTCGCGCAGCACGAGGGATTGGTCGAGGTCATACCAGCCGATCTCGGCGACCAATTCGGGACGGCCGGCCCAAGTCATGCGAACGAAAGCATCCAGCTCTTCACAGCCACCTAGTAGTTCGCGCACCAATTCGCCGAACGCGCTGAGCGGAACCAGACCATCCACCTGGCGCGTCGCGTAGGCTGGGCGCACCCCGAACCGTCGAAGTTCGAAGACCAGTGTCCAGGGATATGGGGTGAGGAGACGGTAGCCCGACAGCCGCCCCACCGACAGACGTCTGTTTGCGCCTGCACTGCCGTCCGGACCAAGCAGGATCGGTTCGGCAACTGGATCTGGAAGAGCCATCTCGAGGATGTTCGCCCATCGCAAATGCAGATGCAGCGTCCCCCCACGCGGAAGGTCCGTCAGGTTGATCACTGCTTCGTCAGCATCGCGCTTACTCGGAAGGGGTTTCGGTCCCGCGGCTCCGACCTGTGCTCCGGCCAGTCCTGAAAGTCGCAATGTTCTGTCCTTCGCATTCGGCTCGATGCGAAAGTTTGCGGGCACGACATCAGCACGG
This sequence comes from Mesorhizobium sp. M5C.F.Ca.IN.020.32.2.1, assembly GCF_004023105.1. Taxonomy (NCBI): domain Bacteria; kingdom Pseudomonadati; phylum Pseudomonadota; class Alphaproteobacteria; order Hyphomicrobiales; family Phyllobacteriaceae; genus Mesorhizobium; species Mesorhizobium sp. M5C.F.Ca.IN.020.32.2.1. The sequence continues at coordinate 2,568 of NZ_RZSX01000407.1, forward strand.
GCCCAAGCGACGAGTACGCCCCTTCGACGTATGGCGAGCTCCACTCTGCCGAGTGGTTCACGATCCTTGACCGGCGTCCAGTCGCGGGTACCAACGTGTCGCCAGATGAGGTCGCGATTGGGGACGGAGACCGCGGCATCGTCGTCGATGAGCCACGCGTTCGGGCATCCACGGAAAACGCGCTCGTCGACATTGCGCAGAAGGTCACCGAGGAGACTGAGCCGTGGCGCTTCTCTTTTTTCGGCGCCGGTTCGCCAAACCAATCGTTCGCCACCGATTTCGATCTCGGCGGTGCCACTGAACGCGATGAGCAGGCGATTACCATCGGCGAGCTTCCCGAGATCGAGCCGCTCTCCCTCGATGCGAAGCTGGCGCATGGCGGCGGGCTCGACACCCAGAACGAGCCAAGGAGATGGCGTCCGGACGGGCGACGCGCCGAGGACTAGGAACTCGGTCGCTTCGTGGAGCTCGGATACAGCATCGGAGGGCTCCAGCGCGATCACCGGACCTTCGCAGGGATCTCCGGCAAAGGCCGTGAATTCGGCGATCACTCCTTCGTTCGCAATCGCCTGCAATCGAAACTCCTCACCGAGGTCCAACACGAGATCGCAGCCCTGGACGAGAGGACGCACTTCCCAGATGTCCATCTGGTCGTCCGTGATACGCTCCAGAGCAGCCACCACGCGCCCCCGCTCCGCGAGCGCGCCACCCGGTCTCAATCGAACACGGCCCGATTGGTCTACGGCGACGCGAAGCTGGCCAGGAAGTTGACGATGATCCAGAGTTCCTTTCAGTGAGAGTTCAGCGAACGCCGCCCAACCGCTCTCGATGCGTCGCAGCCGCCGCACGACATCGAGCGCGCGGCTGTCCTGGCGTCGTGCCCGAACGAGGTCCTCGACGAGCTTGCGAACGTCCTGTTCCTCGAGATCGAACGGGAGCTCGGCGGGCCAGTCCGGGCGAACGCGACTCAACCTCTGGACTGCGTCCACGCCTTCAGGCCCTGGAGGCACGCTGGCGCGCAGGTCCACTATCGCTCGGCACAGTGACACCGCTGCGTCGAAGAGGATCTGAACGAGGCTCTCGGGCGCCCGCCAAGCTTCCGCTGCGACCGCCTCATCGGCGGCAAAGCCCGCCTCCATTGCCAGCACGCTTCTCCTGAGCCAGTTTGCGAGTCTGGGACCCTGGCGGACAGCGGAGGCCGGGAAGCCGGACTCGGCTATCACGGCCTGAAGGATCGCCAGCCCGCGTTTCGGCGACCGGCGCCAAACCCTCAGACCGGTCTCAGCCGCTTCCCGGAGGCTCGAGTATTGTATCTGCGCCGTCGGATCGTTGGCGCGATAGTGGATGTTCAGCGATCGAAGGGGATGAATCCAGTCCCAGTGGCCACCTTCTCGGATTCGCCTGAACCACTCGGCCGTGTATGCAACGAAGAGGGCGCAGCCGTGGCGGTCATGGACGAAGCGGGGCCCAGCAGTCCTGAGGGCATTCCCTGCAGCTTCGAATTCGGCGCGCGTGAAGCGATAGGCATGGAGAGGTCGCCCGTCCGGCTGCGCCAGCTCACGCGAACGCAGGAGCGAATCGTAGACAGTGCGAAGCATCGAGCGCGGCTCGTGCACATTTCCCCCCGAACAAACGGTGCCCTACTGCTAGCCTTCAAATTTTATACAGACCGTCAAGATAAATGGTCGAATGGTCCCAGATTGGTTTGTAGCTCGGCGCAGAGCGCGAGGGTGGGAAGGAACGAGAAGGCTTTTGGACTCGTCCTGCAGTCTTGGCGCCTCTACGGACCTGCGTGTCCGATAAAGTCGATATCGTTCCGATTCGTCGGTGTGTTCACTCGGAATCTACGTCGAGAAGGCTGACATGAGTCACGACAATATTCGAAGGAATGCTTCCGCCGCCGCTGAGCGGTTTTTTCGGCTGTATCATGCCCATTGTGTTGCCCCCGATCGCGACACGTTGTTTTCATTGCTCGAGGCGGCACACAGCCTGAACGACCGGCTGCAGATCAGGGAGGGGTTCGATTTCTTCGATTTGCAGGAATTCTCGGCGCTGAAATGCCTGAGAAACTTCTTTCATCACCATCAGGAACTGCGGCACGTCGTCAGGCTGATTCCGGTGGGCAACTATCCGGTCGTAACCGATCTGATGATCTTGTGCCTCATACCGAGAGATATCGTCGACAGTGCCGTCAATGAAACACGAGGTCGGCACAAAGAGGAGGCGCGGAGAGCATGCGAGGCCGTGTTTCACTGGTACGGCTCCGTTGTGAATATCAATCCCGCGCTGTTCAACTTTGTGGTCTCTGCCTATGAGCGCATAAAAGAGGCCGACATCTCGGTCACGGGCGACGCGTTCAGGGAATTTGAATCGAGCTATGCGTTCGAAGAGGATCACGGTCACGCCCATCGCGTCGATGGCAGACTTGGAACGCGTGCTGGCGACGTCGGCCAACTGCTCGCCGATATCATGAACACGAATGGCCTCTGATTGCTTCACCCTCGCCCTGATGGCGAGTTTTGGCTCTGCAAGAATTTGGATACCGCTGAACTCGCTATGGTGCTCCGGAAAGGTGGCTTGCTGCGCTGGGTATTCCCCGGCCTCGGATATCCGCCGATGATTTTTCGTGCCGCGGCCAAGGCGCAATCGCTGAATGCGCTCGGCCAGACTTATCTTCTGATCGGCAAGCAGAATGTCGTTCGCGTCGATCCACCCGAGTCGGAGAATCCGATCGGACTGGACGATGTGGCTCGAGCCCTGAATGATTTGCCGCGGCTCGCCAGATCGCACGCCGAGGCCACAGGCCACCACGTCAACCGGATATTCCTGGAAGACCCTGCCGACCGATACGTGAAATGCGCGATTGCCTGAAAATCTGCAATAGCTTGGCGCGAGCCTTCACGGTGATGTCGACATCGAGGG
>NZ_RZSX01000408.1:0-5489 GCF_004023105.1 Mesorhizobium sp. M5C.F.Ca.IN.020.32.2.1
ACAAGCCCCTGCATGGCGAATTGAAGCTGCCCGGCATGGCGACCGAGTTCTACAAGCGCCAGGTGGCACAGCATTTAACCATCGGCATCAGGGCGATGGAAAAGCTGGCCGAGATGCCGATGGAACGGTTGCATTCGCGCAAGCTCAGAAGCTTTTCGGAAACGGCATTCCAGTAGCACCGATCGATCGACCGGAGCATGGCCGGAGCTTGGTAAGAGCGCAGCAGGGCATTTCGCCATCTTGATTGGGCCGCATTTCTACCGATAAGCAAAGTAGATGGCACGCGTTCGAAACATGATGACATCGGCGGCATTCGTCGCAATGCTCGGCTGCTCGGTCGCGCTGGTGGCTGGGTTTTTCGGAACGCTGCATCCGGCCTTCGATTCCTTCGCTCATTTCCGCGTTCATCTTGCCGTGCTGATGGCGCTTTGCGCGCTGCCCTTGCTCGTGACCTCGTTTCGCCTGCAGGCCGCCGCAGCGCTGCTCTTTGCGGGGGCTGCCTTTGCCACCACGTCGAACATCCTACCAGTGCCCCGCCTGTGGCCAGTCCAGGCGGCCTTCGAAGCCAACCCCGGCGACCAGCCCGTTTACCCCGGCGACCAGTCGGTCTATCCCGGTCACAAGGCGGTCTATCGCCTGCTGCAGATGAACCTGCGGTTCAACAACCCAACGCCTGAAAAGGTACTGTCGCTGATCGGCCGGACCCAGCCTGATGTGATTACCCTCGACGAGGTATCCGACATGTGGAAGGCAAAGCTTGGACTGCTGTCCAGCGCCTACCCCTACCGGATCCTCTGCCCTTACCCAAATGGCGTGTTCGGCGTTGCGCTGCTGTCCAGACGGCCGTTTGCCGCCGGCACACAACCACGCTGCGACAGGCGCGGCGCGATTGCCATCGCGACAGTCGACTTCGGCGGAACCGACGTCGACGTCGCAGCCGTGCACCTCACCTGGCCATGGCCGTACAACCAATCACGGCAGATCGGCGGATTGTCGGAAGAGTTCGCATCGCTTGGCGAGACATCGATCATGGCAGGCGACTGCAATGCAGTGCCGTGGAGCGCCGCCGTCCGGCGCGTCGCAGATCTTGGCAAGCTGACCGTGGCGCCTTCGCCGGGGCCGACTTGGCTCTACATCAATCTGCCGGATTTCCTGCGCTTCGCCGGATTGCCGATCGACCAGGTTTTCAGCAAGGGCTCGGTTCTTATCCATTCGGTGTCGAGACTGGAAGGCACCGGGTCCGACCATCTTCCGCTGATGGTGGATTTCTCGCTCAGGCCGGAACAGAAAAAGCCGGTCGATGAAGATGAAACTGCGACCGCATCCGTGACACAGCACGGCAGGACTCGAGGCTGAGCGCCTACTGCTTGCGCAACAGGGCACCGATGAGGCGTTCGACATGGCCGCCGTGGCGATGCTCGCGCGCGTCGAAGGCGTTCTGTTTCGCCTCGTATTCGGCATAGACGGCCTTGATCCGGCGCCTCGCCTCGCGGTGCGTCTTGCTGCAAACCCAGTTGTCGGCGAACTCCAGTCCCGTGATCGATCTTTCGGTCGCCCGCATCATTGTTTTGGCGATGCGGCCATGGTTATGCTCGTGAGCACGAACGCCGGCGAAGAACCGCTTCCAGCGCTTCTGAAGCGCCGGTGTCGCGGCTGAGACCATGCGGGGTAAGGTGTAGGTGAGATCGAGTGTCCCATTGGCCTGCCGCAGCCGACAGACGCCACCCTCCCTGCTGATCTCAAGGTCCCAACTTACGGTATAGGCGGTCAGCGCGATGGCGTGCGTCATAAAGCCGTGCCGCTTCGGGCCGTTGCGGTCCATGGCCTCGATCAGGGCGGCGCCCGTGGTTCCTGATATGTCGTACGTCCGGGTCTTGACCAGCACCTTCGTGTCAGCCGATGCCGACGGTGCGAAGCCGCACAAGCCACCAATCGCCACAAGGCACGTCAAAACCGCCAGGCGCATGGTCATCTCTCCGGTCAGAAGGGAAAGGAACCACAAGCGCCGCGCCGCTTCAACTTTTTTTAGACACCGCAAATATAATAGGCCTTTACCGGCTTTCATTTGGTCGACGTCGAGATGGCCGGCGGGGCCGTTCTGGCAGGCTACATGTTCTGGTAGACTGGTCCCTCACCACCCTGTGGCGGCACCCAGGTTATGTTTCGGTTCGGATCCTTGATGTCGCAGGTCTTGCAGTGGACGCAGTTCTGCGCGTTGATGACGAATCGCACGTCCTTCGCCTCGGGATCGGCGGCGGCGTTGCCATCCTTGTCGACCCATTCGTAGACGCCGGCCGGGCAGTAGCGTGTCGAGGGCCCGGCATACACATCGTGTTCGGAACGCTGCTGCAGGTCCATATCCGCGACCAGCAGGTGGACAGGCTCGTTTTCCTCGTGGTTGGTGTTTGAGAGAAACACCGAGGACAGGCGGTCGAAGGTGAGCACGCCGTCCGGCTTCGGATAGGCGATCTTCTTATGCTTAGCGGCCGGTTCCAGCGTCGCATAGTCGGCCTTGCCGTGCTTCAGCGTGCCGAAAGGCGAGAAGCCGAACAGCGAATTCAGCCACATGTCGAGGCCGCCAATACCGACGCCGACGACGGTGCCGAAGCGCGACCACAATGGCTTGACGTTGCGCACCTTCTTCAAATCCTTGCCGATATCGGTCGCCCGCCATGCCGCCTCGTAAGTAGCCAGTTCGTCATTGGCACGGCCGGCGCCGATCGCCTCGGCGATATGCTCGGCCGCCAGCATTCCGGAGAGCACGGCATTGTGCGAGCCCTTGATGCGCGGCACGTTGACGAAGCCGGCAGCACACCCAATCAGCGCGCCACCGGGGAAGGACAGTTTCGGCACCGACTGCCAGCCGCCCTCGGTGATGGCACGGGCGCCATAACCCAGCCGCTTGCCGCCCTCGAATGTGCCTTTGATCGCCGGGTGGGTCTTGAAGCGCTGGAATTCATCGAAAGGCGACAGATAGGGGTTCTTGTAATTGAGGTGGACGACGAAGCCGACCGCCACCTGGTTGTCTTCCAAATGGTAGAGGAAAGAGCCGCCGCCGGTCTTCATGTCGAGCGGCCAGCCGAAGGAATGCTGGACAAGGCCTGGCCGGTGGAGCTCCGGCTTGATCTGCCAGAGCTCCTTGAGGCCGATGCCGTATTTGCCGGGCTCGCGGCCGTCGGAAAGATGGTATTTGGCGATCAGTTGCTTGGCCAGCGAGCCGCGCGCACCCTCGCCGATCAGCACATATTTGCCCATCAGCGCCATGCCCGGCGCGAAGCCCGGGCCATGCGTGCCGTCTTTCTCGACGCCCATATCGCCGGTGACAACGCCGGTGACCGCGCCCTCGTCGCTGTAAATGAGGCCCACCGCGGCAAAGCCCGGGTAGATCTCGACGCCCAGCGCCTCGGCCTTGGTCGCCAGCCAGCGGCAGACATTGCCGAGCGAAACGATGTAGTTGCCGTGGTTGTTCATCAGCGGCGGCATCAGGATGTTGGGCAGACGGAACGAGCCGGCAGGGCCGAGGACCAGGAAATGGTCTGCCGTAACCGGCGTCTTGAACGGATGTCCCTCTTCGTCACGCCAGCCCGGCAGCAGCCGGTCGATGCCGATCGGGTCGACTACGGCGCCAGACAGGATGTGGGCGCCGACTTCGCCGCCCTTTTCCAGGACGACGACGGAAAGCTCGGGATTGACCTGCTTGAGACGGATCGCCGCGGCGAGGCCGGCCGGACCAGCGCCGACGATGACCACGTCGAATTCCATGCTTTCGCGTTCGATCTCGCTCATCAACCCCTCACTGGCTGCCGCATTTGCGCATCTTGCTGGCTTATCCGCTGCATAGCGCATCAATTCGCGACGCGAAACCGGCGCTGACGTGACAATGCCGATTTCGTCAAAAAGTCGCGCATCGTACTACAAAATCACGGTTTGCGGTCCACCGGAACATCGATCCCGGCCAGGCCCCATTTCAAGAGAGCCGGCGCCCTGACGTTTTTAATTGTTCGACGGCTTGCTTATCGGCCATACTTCGCACCATGCGCATATACCGGCCAATTGGCTTTTCATCGACTCGCTTTTTTTCCGCGCCCGGACGGATTTGCCGGGCGCTCGTTTTGGCCCTTTTGCCGCTGATGCCCGTTGGCGCCCATGCCGAGCCTCAGAGGGTCTGGGCGGCCGGAGCCTACTCCTTTTCCGACGAGCTGGGCGGCTTCCGCATCACCAGCGCCTCGGGCATCGGGACAAAGGAGGACCCGCTTGTCATCACCGAAGAGCTGAACTCGGCAACACCGGTGACACTGACTATCCGCACGACGAAGCCGATCCATCCCTTCGGCACGGCGGGCCAATTTGCGAACGGCCTCATGTATATGCGCATCGACGTGCTCAATAACAGCGGCCAGGCCTGGGTCGAGTTCCAGTTCGAGCTCCAGGAGGTGCTCCACCGGCCGAGCGTGTTCGGCGACGGCCTGTCATTCGACCAGCGCAACAAGACGCCTGACAACATCTGGTCGAGCAGCTTTGCCGATTTCGATCGCGACTTCGAACCCTATGATCGGCTGCTGTTCAAGAGTGGCAAGATCGACCCGCTGACGACAGCAAAATTCGATTACCTGATCACCGACTACACACCGCGCTGGACGTTCTATCTGGTGCAGGATCCGCGTATACCGTCGAGCTAAGGGTCATGTTTATGTCGTTCCCAAAACCGCTATGCACCCAGGGTCAGGCCCCGGTCAGGCCCGAGGGCATGCTTTCGGGCGACATGCATTACTTGCAAATTCTTGCTGCGCGGCCGAATGTGAAAGCATGACTGCCGTTTCCCGAGACAACCGACCTGCTATCGCCGACCTGCTGGCCTTTTACGCCAGCGCCGGCGTCGATGAAGCGCTCGAAGAGGAGCCGCTGAATAGGTTTGCCGAGGCTGCGTCAAAGTCGCCTGAGCCGGCGCCAACGACAGTTACGCCGACAACTGGTGAAAACGCCGCACTGCCACGCTCGACAGGCCTGTCACGCGCCGAAATGGGCGAAAGGCAAGCTGCGGCACCGGCGGTGCGCGCCCCGTCCGGTACGGCGACGGTGCCCGATGAGCAACAAGCGGCATTGGCGCGGCAATTGGCAACGACGGCCACGAGCCTGGACGAGCTTCGCAAGCACATGGCGGCATTCGACGGCTGCAATCTCAAATTCACCGCCAAGAACCTGGTGTTCGCCGACGGCAATCCGAATGCCGCGGTGATGCTGGTCGGCGAGGCGCCCGGCCGCGACGAGGACCTCGAGGGATTGCCGTTCGTCGGCCGCTCGGGCCGGCTGCTCGACCAAATGCTGGCCGCGATCGGACTCGACCGGACCTCGGCCTACATCGCCAATGTCATTCCCTGGCGACCGCCGGGCAACCGCACGCCGACACCGCACGAGACCGAGATTTGCCGCCCATTCATCGAACGGCAGATCGAGCTGGTCAAGCCGAAGGTGCTGGTCAACCTGGGCGG
>NZ_RZSX01000409.1:0-5486 GCF_004023105.1 Mesorhizobium sp. M5C.F.Ca.IN.020.32.2.1
GGCCCGGGAACCGCGCGGGGAGGTCTATGCGTTGGCAGAGACTGGGATGGAGCTGCGCGGCAAGTTCGCGAATGTGGACCTGGATGCGCTGGTCGACAACCGGGTCGTGCGGACCTGGCTTTATTTCGGCATGTTCTGGCTGATGGTGACGCCATCCGTCGGCGTCCTGATCTCGAGCACCTTCAACTACCCCGACTATCTCGGATCGGGAAACCTCGAGCTCACCTTCGGCCGGCTGCGCCCGGTCCACGTCAACGGTGTCATCTTCGGCGCCTTCTCGACGCTTTTCATCGGCCTTTGTTATTATCTCGTGCCGCGTCTGTCGGGGGTGCGGGTGATATGGTCTGAGTGGTCGGTTCTCCTCGCATGGGTCTGGAACGTCGCAACGCTTGCCGGTTTGGTCGGCTTGCTGTTCGGCGACAGTGACGGTTTGGAAGCCGGAGAGTTTCCGCTCTATGCGAAGGTCGCATTCTTCATCGTAGTGGCTGTTGCTACCGCGCAATTCCTGATCACGATCAGTCGAAGGCTCGAGCCGGCGATCTATGTCGCACTATGGTACTTGATCGCCACTTTCGTGTGGACGACGATGAACTTCGTGCTTGGAAGCTTCATCCTGCCGTACACGATCTCGGGCATCAACAGCGCCGCCTTCCATGGCCTCTATCTCCACTACATCGTCGGGCTGTGGCTAACGCCCGCGGGCTACGTGATCATCTACTATTTCCTGCCGATCAGCGCGCGAAATCCGCTCTATGCCCATAAGCTCTCGCTGGTCGGCTTCTGGTCCCTGGCATTGTTCTACCCGTTCGTCGGCATCCACCATTACCTCTACAGCCCGATCGCGGACTGGGCCGAGACCTTGGCGGTCGTCACGTCGATGCTGCTGATCATTCCGGTGTGGACGGTGCTGGTGAACTTCTTCGGCACCATGATGGGCAAGTGGCATGAGTTCGGCAGGAACTTGCCGGCGAAGTTCCTGATCATGGGCTCGCTCATGTATCTCGTCGGCTGCTTCCAGGGCTCGACCGAGGCGCTGCGGCAGCTGCAGCAGCCGACCCATTTCACCGATTTCGTCATCTCGCATTCGCATCTCACCGTGTTCGGCACCTTCGTCGTCTGGGCGATGGGGGGCCTCGTCTATACTTGGCCGCGGCTGTTCGGGCGCGAACTCTGGTCGTTCAAGCTCGGCAACTGGTCGTTCTGGCTGATCACCGTCGGCATCGCGACCATGGGCCTGGTCCTCACAGCGGGCGGGCTGCAGCAGGGTTATCAATGGATGAATGGGGTCGAATGGCTCGACTCGCTCGTCTGGGTGAAGCCCTACTGGCTGGCGCGGACCCTGGCAGGCATCAGCATGGATATCGGTATGTCGCTGCTGGTGGTGAATCTGATGCTGACCGCACTGACCAGCCCGGCGGCTGAGGCGCGACGCGTCCGCGGGCCGGTGGAGGCGCCTATCCCGGCCCCGGCCGGAGGGCCCGCGCAGTGAACGTTCGCTTCTTCGCGCTGTTCGCCGGCGTCTTCTGCATCACCCTTGCGGTGATCACGCAGGGCGTGCTGCCCTTCGTGGAGCCGTCCTCGCGAACTACGCGCGTGACCTCGGTGGTGCGCACGGATTTCGGCCAGCTGAAATGGACGGTTTCAGAGGCGACGGACTACACCGAGCAGCAGCGTCGCGGCCGCAACGTTTACCTGCGCGAAGGCTGCTGGTATTGCCATTCGCAATTCGTGCGGCCGGTGACCGGCGAGATCCGCCGCTGGGGACCGGTCAGCGAGGCGGGCGAATACGCCTATGACGTGCCGCACCTGTTAGGCACACGCCGGATCGGGCCGGACCTGACGCGCGTCGGCCTGAAATACAGCGACGAATGGCACCTGGCGCACTTCTACAATCCGCGGATGCTGGTGCCGGACTCGATAATGGCGCCATATCGCGGCCTCTTCCACGAACCCGATGCAGCCGTCCGTATCGTTGACGACGGCACTGGCAATCGGACCCTGGAAAGGACAGAGGTCACCGAAGGCCTTTTCGACTTCGACAGCCAGCAAGCGATCCAGCTGACGCCGAATGCGTACGGGTTGCTGTTCGTGCCGCTGAAGGCGCGCAAAAGAAAGCCGATCATCCTGACGCCGAACGAAGAATACACAGGAGAAACCGTCAGCATCGCGGCGGAGACGGAAACGCTGGCGGCGCTCGTTTCCTACGTCCAGAAGCTCGGCACGAACCGGGGTAAATGGCGCGATCTTTTCGAGCCGCAAAGCCTGGAGGTCATGGATGCGACCATGCCGCGCTCCGAGGAATGGATTGCCTATGGCAAGGAAGTCTATGAGCGCCGCTGCATCGGTTGCCACGGTGCCAAAGGCGACGGCAACGGGCCGGCCGCCACCTTTATGTTTAACCAGCGGCCCAGGGACTTCACGTCCGCAGTCTTCAAGTTCAGGTTGACAAAGGAGCCCCTGCCCACGGACGGCGACATGCTGCGCACCATTACTCGCGGCATCCGCGGCACGGCAATGCCCCCGTGGTACGACCTGCCGCTCAACGATCGGCTGGCGGTGATCCAGTACATCAAGTATGAGCTGGCGGTTGACCGTTCCGACCCCGCCAGTCCTTACGCTTTCTTCGTCGCGGAACCGCCTGGCCCACCGTTGTATATCGGGCGACCGCCGACCCCGTCGCAGACGATGCTGGACCGTGGCAAGGAGGTTTGGCAGGTGGCGAAGTGCTGGGAGTGCCACGGCCAAGGTGGCAAGGGCGACGGCGAGAAGGCTGCCGGCCTCAAGGATGATCTCGGGTTCGCCACCGTGCCGGCCGACCTCACCAGCGGCCAGTTCAAGTCTGGCCCGGCCGTCGAAGACATCTTCCGGACGATAACTACGGGCCTCAGCGGCACGCCGATGCCGTCCTATCGGGATTCCCTTCCGGACGAGGACCGGTGGGCGCTTTCCTATTTCGTGGTGGCGCTTTCCGCCTATAAAGACCCGCTTTCGCTGCAGCCGCTCTCGATCAAGAAGGAGGCCCGCGCGGCGCTGAACGATCTGGAACTGGTCGCTGACAAGCCTGAGCGAGCCTATGTGCCCGATCCGTCGGTGCCGGCGTCCGGCCCGCCAGCGCCGCCTGGCGAGGAACAGGCGCCCGCAGGAGGATAGCCATGCTCGGTTTTGAAGTTACCGGACCCTATGCGGGCGCCATGATGATGAGCCTGGCGGCCCTGTTCTTGTTCATCTGGGGTGTCCTATCCGGCGCGTTGAGCGGCACCGACAAAGCCGCCAACGGGTTTTTTGAAAGGGAAATGGAAAATGAGCGATCTGCAGAGCAGCGATCCGGAGAGCCCGACGCATCCGGAACTGGAAGTGCGTCAAAGCTCGCACCCTGAACTGGAAGACTATGCCGGCGGCCTGATACAGGCGCGTGTGGGATTCATTCCCATATGGCTTCTCGTCGTCTACTGCCTGCTGTTCGCCTGGGGGCTGTATTACATGTATGTCTATTGGGGCGGGCTCGGTCCCGGCCGTCTGTTCTAAGAAGACTGTCGCAAGGCTGGTAAGGCAGGAGTGATGGAGATGTTGGTAGCCAGAATTCTTCTTGGGGTCGCCGCATTGAACCTCATTTTCCTGGCCTTCGAGGTGGCGACAAACGTGCTTCGTCTTTATTTCGGCTAACATAGGAGCAGCGGATGCTACAGGACACCGTTTTCCAGCTCGCTGACGTCGGCTTGCCGCAGATGCTCGGCTTCCTCATCTATGGCGGCTGCACCGTCGGCTTTATCATCTATCTTGTCTATCTTGTGCGGCAATAGCGGCGCGGACGCGGCGCTGCGAAAACACCAATGATCTACTACCTCGTGATCTTCGCCGCTGGATTTGCAGGCAGCTTTCATTGCATCGGCATGTGCGGCGGCTTTGCCTGCGCACTGGGCCGCGATCAGCGAGGCGGAGGCGCAACGATCCTTCGCCACCTGCTCTATAATACCGGCCGATTGACAACCTATTGCTTTCTGGGCGGGCTCGCGGGTGCGATCGGTCAGGTCATCTGCACCACGCAAGGTCTAACGGCGGCGCCGCTCTTGGACGGCTCCCTAGACATCGCCCAACGAATTCTCGCGACCGTCGCTGGCCTGCTCATGATTGCCATGGCGTTGCAGTTCTTCGGCTTGCTGCAGGTCTTTCATCGCCTTGCGATCGGATTTGGCGGCAGCTCATTTGCATTGTCCCTGCGCGGTCTGTTGGCCGCCCGGAGCGGCGCCGCACCGCTCGCCTTTGGCGTTTTCAACGGCTTCCTGCCATGTCCCCTGGTCTATGCCTTCGCCGCCCAGGCGGCGAGCACCGCCGGAGCGCTTCCCGGGTTTCTCGTCATGGCATGGTTCGGACTGGGAACCTTCCCCGCGATGTTGATGATGGGCGGCGTTGGCCAGATACTCGGGCCAGCCTGGCGGCGGCGCGGCGTGCGGCTGGCTGGTGGCTTTATTCTTTTGCTCGGTCTCATCACGCTCGGCCGTGGTCTCCTGCCTTCCGACGCGCATATCGGCCTTGCCTGGCTGGGCGGACATCCCGCATGACTGCGCATGGCGATATCCTCTGTAGCCATTGTTCGCTGCCCGTCGGCCTGCGCCCGATGGAGCGCAGGCTCAACGGTGAGGCTTGCGCGTTCTGCTGCTACGGCTGTTGCATCGCCTTTCAGGTGAAGAGCGGCAGACACGAAGAGTGGGAAGCCGCCTGGCTTCTGATCCAGCTCGGCGTGGGAGGCTTTCTCTCCATGAATATCATGATGTTCAGCCTCCTCCTCTATTCGGACGCGTTCACCGGCGTCGATGCGGGCGTGCTGCCGTGGATTCACCTTTTGCTCTGGATCTTCGCGACGCCGGCGGTGGTGATTCTCGGCGGACCCTATCTGCGCGAAATGTGGCTCAATGGCATTCAGGGACGAGTGACGTCGTCGGCACTCATCGTGCTTGGCGTCGCTGCCGCTTACCTCTATTCGGCATTTGCCGTGTTCGAGGGCAGCACGCATGTCTATTTCGACACCGCCGTGATGGTACTGATGCTATTCACCGCTGGCCGCTATCTCGAGGCTGTTGGCCGCGCCAGGGCGGCGCGCGACCTCGAACCTCTTCTGGCCGCAGAAAGCGAGAGCGCGACCGTGGTCGATGGCGCGGCAGAGATCCGCCGTCCGGTGCGGGAGGTGTCGGCCGGCATGCTGGTGCGGGTCCGGCCAGGCGAGCGCATTCCGGTCGACGGCGTGGTTGTCGAGGGGGAATCGAACACCGATGAAGCCGTGATTACCGGAGAAAGCCGGCAAGTGACAAAGGGCGCCGGCTCCAAGGTTATTGCCGGCAGTATCAATATCGACGGCCCGCTCCTGATCCAAAGCAGCGGTGACGGAACTGCAACCCGCTGGGCGGGGATTTGCCGGTCGGTGCGCGAAGCGCTGGGCCGTCGCAGTCCAACCCAGCGACTTGCCGATCGGATCGTTGGCGTGTCCGTGC
>NZ_RZSX01000040.1:0-15378 GCF_004023105.1 Mesorhizobium sp. M5C.F.Ca.IN.020.32.2.1
GTGCCGACATAGGCCTCGAAGACATTCATCGGCGGCTCGCCGACGAAGGTGCCGGTGAACAGGTTGGCCGGCCGCTGCTTGAGCATGTCGGGCGTGTCGAATTGCTGCAGCACGCCGCCTTCCATGACCGCGATCCGGTCGGCAAGCGCATTGGCCTCGGTCTGGTCGTGGGTGACGAGGATCGCGGTCAAGCCGCGCTCCTTGATGAAGTGCTTGATGCGGCCGCGCAGCACGGCGCGAAGTTGCGGTTCGAGCTGCCCCATCGGTTCGTCCAGCAGATGAAGATCCGCCTCGCGGATCAGCGCCCGGCCGAGGCTGGCGCGCTGCTGCTGGCCGCCGGAGATGGAGCTTGGATAGCGCTCCAGAATGTCCTCGATCTCGAGCAGCTTGGCGATGCTGGCAACCTTCGCATCGACGTCGCGTTTCCGCAGTTTGGCCGCCTTCAGCGCAAACGCCATGTTCTCGCGCACGGTCAGCGGCGGATAGAGCGAATAGCCTTCGAACGCCATCGCCACATTGCGCTTGACCGGAGGCAGCGTGTGCACCTTGCGGCCGGCAACCGAGATGGTGCCGCGCGAGACCTCCTCGAAACCGGCGATCATGCGCAATGTCGAGGTCTTGCCGCAGCCGGACGAGCCGAGCAATGCGACGATCTCGCCCCTGCCGATTTCCATCGTCAGGTTCTGGACGGCGTGCACGCCCCTGTCGATCGGACCGTAGAACTTGTCGACGCCGGAAATGGTGAGTGCGCTCGGGATCATGCCGCTTCTCCGCTGCGCAAATTGACGACGTTCCTGGCGCCGATTCTGTCGCCGCTCGCCTGATCGAACAGCAGGGCGCTTTTGCCGTCGACGGCAATATGAGCCCTGCCCTCGGTCTGACCCGGTGTTCCGGCTGGCCGGGAGACCAGGATTTCACGGCCGCGCACGGTGCGCACCAGCGTGACGATCTTTTCATTGAGCGGCGTCTCCGCCTCAACCGTCACCGGAATGGCAGCGGGCGTTCCTTCGTCGACGAAGCTCAGGGCTTCGGGCCGTAAGCCGATCACGCAGTCGCGGCCGACCATCGCGTCATAGGCACCTGTCAGATGAACCTGGACGTTCGACAGGCCGACATAGATGCCCTTGGCATCGCGCGACGGCTTGACGTCGAGCAGGTTGATGGTCGGGTCGCCAAACAGCCGCGCGATCTCGATGTTCGCCGGCTCACGATAGATCTGCTCGGGTGTGCCGAGCTGCTTGATGACGCCTTGCGACATCACCGCGATGCGGTCGCCGAGCGCCATTGCCTCCTTGTAGTCCTGGGTGACGTAGACGACGGTCGCGCCACGGTCGGCCAGCAGCCTCGGCAATTCGAGCCGCATTTCGAAGCGCAGTTTGGCATCGACGTTGCGCAAGGGGTCGTCGAGCAGGAGAACCGGCGGCGAGCCGACCAGAGCGCGGGCGAGCGCGGTACGCTGCTTCTGGCCATTGGACAGCGCCCGTGGCTTGTGGCTGAGCACGTGGCCGATCTTCAGCAGCTTAGCGGCGCTCTCGACGCCCGCCTTCATCGCACTCTGCGACGAACGCTTGGCCTGTAGCGGCGTGGCGATGTTGTCGAACGCAGTCATGTGCGGAAAAAGTGCGAAATTCTGGAACGCCATGCCGACGCCGCGGAACTCGGCATCGAGGTCGGTCATATCCTCACCGCCGATGAAGATCTTTCCCTCATCGGGGTCGATAACGCCGGCGACGAGCCGCAGCAGCACCGTCTTGCCGGCGCCGGACGGTCCGAACAGGACAAGGGTTTCGCCGTCGGCGACGGTCAGCGACAGATTGTCGAGAACAGTCTGGCTCTTGTAGCGCTTGACGACATTTCGCAGTTCGAGGCTGGCCATGAGAACTATCCCTTTACCGCGCCGAGCGACAGGCCTTCGACGAGATAGCGCTGTGCATAGAGGGCGAGCGCCAGCGTCGGCGTGATCGAAAGCACGATCGCCGCCGAGATCTGGCCATATTGGATGCCGGAGGAGGTGATGAAGGCCAGCGCACCGACTGTCACCGGCTGCTTGTCGGCCGAGGCTAGCACGAGCGCGAAGACGAAATTGTTCCAGGCGAAGATGAATGCGAGCAGGCCGGCAGCCGCAATGCCCGGGCCGGCGAGCGGCAGCGCGATCTTGCGGAAGGTGGCGAACCAGGAATGGCCGGCGATGCGATAGGCATATTCGATGTCGGCCGGGATGTCCTCGAAATAGCCGCGCACGATCCATAGGATCAGCGGCAGGCAGATCAGCTGATACACCCAGATCAGCCCGATATAGGTGTTGGCCAGTCCAAGCTTCTGGAAATAGAGGGTGAGCGGCAGGAGCACCAGCAGCGCGGGCGCGAACCGGAACGACAGCAGCGTAAAGGCAATGTCTTCCGAGCCGCGAAACTTATGCCGTGCAAAGGCGTAGGCCGCCGGAACGCCGAGCAGCAGCGCGACGGCGACCGAGGTGACCGACAGGAACACCGAATTCCAGAGGTTGCGCATGAAGGCGATATCGAGCGTGCCGGCCGCCGTCGTCAGCTTTCCGGTGATCAGCGCGGTGTAGTTGGCCAGCGTCGGCTTGAAGACAAGCTGTGGCGGAATCCGCAAGATGGTTTCGTTGGTCTGGAACGACATCATTAGGATCCAGACGATCGGGAACATGAAGAAGATCACGACCAGTGTCAGCGCTATGCCGCGCAGGATGCGTTCGAGAAGCGAGGTGTGTTCCATCTCAGCCTCCTATGCCTGGCCGCGGGCGCGTTCGCGCAGCCGCAGCCAATTCTTGATGAAGATATTCGAGAGGAAGTAGGTGATTGCCCACAGGATGATCATCAGCGCTGCCGAGCGGCCGACATTGGTCGACTGGAAGAAGTTGAGATAGGCCTCGACCTGGAAGACGGTCAGCGTGTCGCCCGGACCGCCCTGGGTCATGGCATAGATGATGTCGAACTGCTGGATGGAATCAAGCAGACGGAACAGCGTCGCCGTCAGGATGTAGGGCATCAGCATCGGCAAGGTAATGCGGAAGAACACGAAACTCCTCGGCACGCCGTCAAGTGCTGCCGCCTCGAAGGGCTGCGTCGGCAGGCTGCGCAGGCCGGCAAGCAGCAGGATCATGATGAAGGGCGTGTAGACCCAGATGTCGACAAGGACCACGGTGAAAAGCGCGGTCGACGGCGACGAGGCCCAGCGGAAATCGTGCAGTCCGATCAGGCTGGCGAGATAGCTCAGCACGCCGAAGCCGGGATTGGTCATCAGCTTCCACATCAGCGCGGCAAGCGCCGGCGCCGTCATCAGCGGCATCAGCAGCATGATCGAGATGAAGTTGTTCAACGTCGAGCGCTTCTGCAGGAGCATGGCGATGCCGAGACCGAGAAGCAGTTCGAGCAGGACGGTGATACCGGCATAGAGCAGCGATATCTCCAGCGTGTTCCAGAACTTCGGGTCGGTGAAAAAAGAG
Source organism: Mesorhizobium sp. M5C.F.Ca.IN.020.32.2.1 (assembly GCF_004023105.1). Taxonomy (NCBI): domain Bacteria; kingdom Pseudomonadati; phylum Pseudomonadota; class Alphaproteobacteria; order Hyphomicrobiales; family Phyllobacteriaceae; genus Mesorhizobium; species Mesorhizobium sp. M5C.F.Ca.IN.020.32.2.1. Next base: position 3,470 of record NZ_RZSX01000040.1, read on the forward strand.
ATGTAATTGTCGCCCCAGTTGAACTGACGCGCCCAGGGCTGGCTCAGCCGGTAGCGCTGGAACGAGTAGACGACCGATGTGAAGAACGGGATCAGGATACCGATGCAGACGAGCAAGGCCGGCAGGCTGAGCACATAAGGCAGCACTCTCTTGCTGATCCTGAAGCCGGAAGGCTTGTTTCTTTGCATGGTCGCCGCAGTCATCGTGCTGTTCCATCATCTCTGTTGCTTCGCCCTGCCGACCGCCCAGGGAGCTAGGCGGCCGGTTGGGCGAGTGGCGGCACCGCCAGTGTTTGAGCATCGGATTTTCCCAAAACCGGTTTCCACTTTTGGGTCCGATGCTCCAGGCGCCGCTTCGCAGTGGAATGGCCGGCTGGCCCGCAAAAAGCGGGCCAGCCGTTCGCCAGGACTTAGCCGAGCCCGGCTTCCTTGAGCTGGCCATCGATGCTGGTGGCCAACATGTCGATGCCTTCGTCGACGGGCACTTCCTTGGCCACCATCTTCTGCAGCGTCGCCGCCCATTCGGTGGTGAGATCGAAGAACAGCGGCTGCGGTGTGAACTTGATGCTGGCGCCGGGCGCCGAGACGTCGAACATCTCGACATAACCCGGGTAGCTCTTGTTCAGCTTCTCGCGGAACATCTCGTCGTTCCAGACCGACTGACGGACCGGATTGACGAAGTCCATCTTGGTCGCGCCGAACAGTGCATGCTCGGGCCCGGATGCCCATTGCATGAAGTACCAGGTGGCGTCCTTATCCTTCGAGAAATTGGACATCGACAGCGACCAGATCCAGATATTGGGCGTCGGCGCCTTGGCGGCGGGATTGGCCTTGAAGGCGGAGAAGGCGAGCTTGCCTGCCATCTTGTTGTCGCCGCCATTCATGAAGTAGCCGAGGATGTCGGCGTCGAAAATCATCGCCGAGGCGCCGGCGCCAAGATCGGTGCCGACCTGATACCAGGTATAGGTCGACCAGTCCTTGGGGCCGCTCTCCTGGATCATCTGGACCCACTGCTTGTGGAAGGCCTTGGATTCGGCGGTGTTCATCGCGGCCGACAATTTGCCGTCGGCCGAGACATTCAGGTCCTTTTGGTCAAAGTTGGCATAAGCCGAGAGGAAGCCGGGATGGATCGTCGCCCAGGAGCGCGAGCCGCGCACGCCGATGCCGTAGACGCCACTACCGACATCCTTGGTAAGCTTGGCCGCCGTAGCGACCATCTCGTCCATATTGCCGGGAACGCCGACGCCGACCTTGTCAAACATACCCTTGTTGTAGGTGATGTTGTTCTGTTCGAAACCCCACGGAATGCACCACTGCTTGGCGTCATCGGAGCCGAGCACTCCGCCGGGCTGGCCGTTCCAGGCGCAGGACTTCCTGACACCGGGCAAGAAGTCGTCCCAGGCATAGTTCACGTTGGTCTTGGTCGGATCTTTGATCCACTCGTTGAGGTCGGTGATCCAGCCGGCCGGGCCGTAGGTCCAGGTCATGTAGGCGCCGGTCATGAAGGCATCGTATTCAGGCGAGCTGGCCGACAGCGCAGCGGTGACCTTGTCGAAATAGACGTCTTCCGGGAAGACGTCGTAGACGACCTCCATGCCGGTCAACTTCTTGAAGTTTTCAAGGTTGGCGATCATCGCATCGGCGTAAGGATGCTTGTTTAGCAAGAGCTTGATGGTCTTGCCCTTGTGCGCCTGCCAGTCGAAATCCGCCGCCAGTGCGCGGGTCTGCCCCAGATTGAGCAGCGTGCCGGCAGTGCCGGCGGCAAGGCCCATTGCGCCGAGGCCTTTGATCAGCCCACGACGATCGACTTGTCCGCGCAGGAACGCGTCGATCAGGTCTTTTTCTTTCTCATGCATTTGTCTTCTCCTCCACAGGGTAGTTTCAATCGAATGGCTGCCGGCTACCCGACCGACTTCTGCTCCACGAGTGATCGCGCCGTCCGCTCATCGGTGACCAAGCCCTTGAGATAGCGGCCCTCCAACACCGATTTGATGGCACGAACCTTCACCTTGCCGCCGGCGACGGCGACAATCCTGCGATTGCTGATGTCTTCGCGCGCCAGCGCCAGCGCCCGGTTGGAAAGGGTCGTCTCGACCGCCTTTCCAGCATCGTCGAAGAAATGGCCGAGCAGTTCGCCGACGCCGCCATTGCGGCGAATCTCTTCCATTTCGCCCTTTTCGATCATGCCGGTCGCGACCAGCGACGCCTCGCGCTCGGCGGTGCCGATGCCGGCAATGAGCAGGTCGGCGGCCTTGCCAAGATCGAAGACCTCACTGATGCCTTTCTGCCCGAGCAGCACGGTTCGATCCTCGACCGTGTTGGCGAACATCGGCACCGGCATCACATAGGCTTCCGCGCCGGTCCGTTCGGCCAGGCGGTGAATGACGTCGTGCGGATTGGCCGAGAATTTGCGTGTCAGGCCGCCAAGCAGTGAGACGAAGCGGGTCTTTTCGGCAGATATGCGCGGCAGATACTCCACGCAGGCGGCCAGCGTGCGGCCGTGACCGACGCCGATCAGCGTATCCTCGCCGCGCTCGATCTCACGCTTGAGAAATTGCGCGCCGGCAATGCCAAGCGCCTTGAGCGGCAGTTCTTCGCCATCGAAGTCAGGAACGACTTCGCAATAGTCGAGGCCGTAGCGGCTGGACAAATCGTCTTCAAGCGCGACGCATTCCGACACTTCGCCGTCGATATAGACTTTGACCAACCCCTCCTGATTGGCCTTGGTGATGAGGCGATGCGCCTTGAGGCTGGTCAGGCCAAGCCGCTTGGCGACCTCCGACTGGGTCAAGCCACCAGCATAATGAAGCCAGGCGGCACGCGTCGCCATACTGGTTTCATCGTCGCGCAGGAGGCCGTTTCCAAAACCAACCATTTCCGCCCTGAGATATTTTTATCAACTGGTGCAAAATTTTTCACAAGGCGTTGCAGGAGTCAAGCACCGCACCGTTCAAATCGCACAAAAAGGCGCCAAAAAGATTCAGCCCGCTGGAGCGCGATCGTGCAGGCGCCCGTTGGAGTGTCGGGCCTGTCGACCTGAAGGGCAAAGGCTGAACGGCTCGCTCCAGCGAACCAGTTGCATGGGTTGCTAAGACTTGCTCCCGTCCACTGAGCGCACAACTGGGCTGGCCGACGCCAAACGCCGTTTTGCTGAAAATCCTCTGCCTGCCGAAATGGCGGTGGACCGCGCTTGCGGATCAGGTGGATTCGGCCGCAAAGGATAAGATCGAGAAGTATCGATCTTCGCTTCACGAGAGCTACAATAATTCTTCACAAACGGCTATCTATCCTGGCGACAGGCGTTTGGTTCGAGTCACGAGGGGCGCGGCTTGGAATTCGATTTGAAGACCATCGAGGCGCTTGCCCCCGATCAGGCGTCGCTGGGCGCCGCCTCCAAGCTAACCAAACGATCGAGCTGGCCGCGGCTGGAAAAGAATGAGCAGCAGGCGCTCATCTGGGGTGAATGCCAGGGCTCCGGCTCCAATCCTTATCGGGTGGTGATCGACACAGGCGACCACGGCTACAAATGCACCTGCCCCTCGCGAAAATTCCCGTGCAAGCACACGCTGGCCCTGATGTGGATTGCCGCCACTGCGCCAGCCAGTTTTGCAGCCGCCGAATCGATACCGGAATGGGTGAATGACTGGCTCAGCCGGCGCAGGAAGACGACGCCACCGCCAGGGCAATCGACATCCGGCGCGGCAGCCAAGAGCATCGATGAAGCCGCACGGACGGACCAGAGCGCCGCCGTCGAAGACGTTGCGGCGGTGGAGCGTCGTGAGGCAGCGCAGCGCAAGCGGGCGGAAGACACACGACAAGCAGTGTCGGCGGCGCTAGATGAACTCGACCAATGGATCGCCGATCAGTTGCGGCTTGGCCTTTCGGGTTTTATCGACGGCAGCAGCGACCGTTGCCGCCGGATTGCTGCGCGGCTGGTCGACATGAAGGCAACCGCGCTTGCCGGTCGCATCGACGAGATCCCATCGCGGCTGATGGCGCTACGCATCGAAGAAAGACCGGATGCGGCGATCCGCGAGCTCGGCAAGCTTGTGCTGCTGGCCAAGGCGTGGCGGTCGGCGCCTGACGATCCGGAGCTGAAGCGCCTCGTATCGACTTCTGAGACCCGCGAACAGGTTCTGGCCAATCCCGATGCAAGACAGGTCGAAAGCTTCTGGGAAGTTCTGGGCGAGAAGATCGAGAGCCGCCGTGACGGTCTCGTCAGCCATTCGACCTGGCTGCTTGATCTGAAGAGCACTACCCCGCAATTTGCCGTGCTGCTCGATTATTTTCCGGCTTCTGCCGGACGCCGGTCCAACGCTTTTGCTCCGGGCGATCGTTTCGATGCCCGGCTGGTCTTCTATCCATCACGCAAGCCGCTCCGCGCACTGGTGGCGGAGCGCATGGGTGAAGTGATATCCGGCGCGTGGCCTGATTTCAGCTTCGGCGCTGCAAAGGACCCACTCGCCACGCATGCTTCCTATCAGGATGCTGCACCTTGGATTGCCGATTGTCCTCTCATGCTGCCGCCTGGTGCGATCCTGGTCGACGACCGGGGCACAGGCTGGTGGCAGGCTGCGGATGATCCGCAAGGGATCGCCTTGCCGATCGCAGGCGCGGTAAATCAAACATTGCTCGGCCTCGACCTTGCCGCCACGGCAGCGCTCTGGGATGGCGCCCGGCTTGACCTTCTGGCGGCGCAAAGCGGGTTCGGGAGGCTTGACCTGTCGTGAACGAGGGCGAGCAAACAGGCCTGGCGACAATGCGCGATTGCTGGATCACCGGCGGCGCCGCTTTCGATCTGGCTCCGACCGCCTGGAAGACGATCGCCGGCGGTGTAAGTCCCGACGAGCAGGAGCGCCGACTCCTTGCAATCGCAGCACAAGCGCTCGACGTCGCCCTGCGGCCTGCGGCGCCGAAGACACTCAAGCGCCGTCCCCCGCTGCCCAGGCTTGCGCTCCCTATGCTGCCGGAGCGGTTGCGGCCGCTGTTGAGAGCCGCTCTGAAACACGCCGTCGACGCGAGACGCAAGACGCGCGTGGTGAAGCTTGTCGCCAGCCGCGGCTTTGTCCTCCATCCGATGGACTGGATGCCCTCGGATCAGAACAGTCCGGACGTCTACGCTCCCTGGATCGACTGGAAAGCAAGCTTCGACGGGGAGAGACATGCCCCACTAGAGAAACTGACGGCGGAAAATTGGGATGAGTTCTATCCCGCCGCGCGACGCATCGCGCTGGCAGACATGCGCCGCAGTGAACCGGCTTCGGCTCGACTGCTGGTCGAGGCCAAGGCGTCGGGCGAGTCCGCCGAGGTCAGGCTTGCGCTCATCGAACTCATGCGCTTCGGCCTGAATCCTGAGGACGCGCCGTTCCTTAAAAGCCTCTCCGCCGACAGGTCCGGCAAGGTGCGCGAACTGGCTGGCCGGCTGCTGGCAAGGTTGGGAGAGCACGGCCGTTCAAACTATGGCGGGGAGGGTGATCCCGCAGCTGAACTCGCCGCGTTCATCAGCGAAGGCAAATCCGGCTTCATCCGCCGCCGCAGCATCTACACGCCGGCGAAGTTGAAATCGCCGGCGCAGGAAAAGCGTCGCGCCGAATTGTTCGAGACCTGCAATCTGGTCGACCTGGCCGCGCGGTTCAATGCTACCGAACCTGAGTTCATAGGAGCCTGGCAATTCGGCGCCGACAACAATGCCGACATCCTGATCGCACGAATGGTCGCCGCTTCGGGGAGCGACGCCGCGGTGACGCAGATGGCGGATACACTTGTCGCGGATGGTGGCAAACCGGCGCTGTTCGTACTGCACCTCACGCCGCGCCTGGACAGTCGCAGAAAACGAGCCCTCGTCCGGCTGATCCTCAAGCAAGCGAATTACCTCAACGCGATCAATCTGGCGGAAGGCATTGATGCTGGCTGGCTGGAATGGGACGATCTTTCGAATGGATCGGCTCTTGCGGCGCTGCGCTCCGCCGTTGCGGGAAACGACGACGCCGTGCGGCGGGGCGCCGACGATATACTGGAAACGATCGGCTTCCTTGCCACAGCGACCACAGCGGCAAAATTGATCGACGAGGTCGTCGCAGCCGGCATGCCGCCTCCAGCCCCATCACTCAGTGTCCTGCGTCTCAACGCGGCGCTGGCCGAGCATCAACCTAGAACCGACACATGATCAATCCGGAGAATTCATATGAACGCTGCCATCCGTCTCCCGGTCGAGCAGGCCTATGCCTCTGAATTGCAGGCGCTGGCGCGCAGTGACGACAGGCAAAGGCCTGCCGGCTGGAGCCTCTCGCCACAGGCTGTGCTGACCTATCTGCTGGGCGGGAAGGCCGGTGACGGCACGCCGGTAACGCCAAAATATGTCGGTCGCCGCCGGTTGATGGAGACCGCGGTGGCAACGCTCGCCACCGACCGCGCATTGTTGCTGCTCGGCGTTCCCGGAACGGCCAAGTCCTGGGTGTCGGAACATCTGGCCGCCGCCATCATGGGCGACTCGACGCTGATCGTGCAGTGCACGGCCGGCACCGACGAGAACCAGATCCGCTATGGCTGGAACTATGCGCAACTTCTGGCAAAGGGCCCGAGCCAGGACGCATTGGTGCCGACGCCGCTCTACCGCGCCATGCAGACCGGCAAGCTCTGCCGACTCGAGGAACTGACGCGCATGGGCTCGGACGTGCAAGACACGCTGATCACCGTGCTTTCCGAAAAGATGATGCCGATCCCGGAATTGAACACATCGATCTATGCCCAGCGCGGCTTCAACATCATTGCCACGGCAAACAATCGGGACAAAGGTGTGAATGAACTCTCCTCGGCACTCAAGCGTCGTTTCAATGTCGTCGTTCTGCCCTTGCCGGAAGACATGGCTGAAGAGGTGGCGATCGTCTCCAAACGGGTCGATGAGATGACCGGCGGGCTCGACCTGCCGGTGCCGAAAAATGTCGGCGAGGAGATAGCCCGGGTATTGACCATCTTCCGTGAATTGCGCTCCGGCGCGACCGCCGACGGAAAGGTGACGCTGAAGACGCCTTCGGGCTCGCTGTCGACCGCCGAGGCGATCGCGACGATGGTTGGCGGGCTTAGCCAGGCGGCGTGGTTCGACAGCGGCAAGCTCGGCGCCGAAGGTCTTGCCGCCAGCCTTGTCGGCGCGATCGTGAAAGACCCGGTACAGGACAAGGTCGTGCTGGAAGAATACCTGGAAACAGTGCTGAAGAAGCGGCCGGACTATGCCGGCTACTACGCGGCCTTGAACGCAGCGCTCTGACGCCGTGGGACAGGGCGACATCGCCTATTTCGGCATACGCCATCACGGGCCGGGCTCCGCCGACAGCCTCGCGCAGGCATTGCAGGATTTGCAGCCGGTCGCCGTGCTGATCGAGGGGCCGAGCGACGCCTCCGCGCTGCTGCCGTTGCTGGCCCGCCCGGAAATGCAGCCGCCGGTAGCACTGCTTTGCTATCCGGAGGAGGATCCGGCTTCGACAAGTTTTTGGCCGTTCGCCGAGTTTTCGCCGGAATATCAGGCGGTGCTTTGGGCCGTGGACAACAAGGCGGCGTTGCGCTTCATCGACCTGCCGTCGTCGGCGCGCTTCTCGGAAGCGGCGGTCGAAGGCGCGGAAAAAGTCGATGCTGACGAAGCGAAGGAATCAAGCGAGCGTGATGATGTGGCTCCGCATCGGCGTGATCCGATAGGCACGCTGGCCCGCGCCGCCGGCTATGAGGATGGCGAAAGCTGGTGGTCGGACATCATCGAGCAGAATCCGGAACCAGGCCCAATATTCGCGGCCATCTCCGACGCGATGATGACGCTGAGGGATGGTGAAGGCTCGATCGCTGAGTTCGAGGCCCAGCGCGAAGCGCATATGCGGCTCGAAATCGCTGTGGCGCGCAAGGAATTCGACGGACCTATCGCCGTCGTCTGCGGGGCGTGGCATGTGCCGGCACTGCAGGCGACACCGCAGAAAAACGATCAAGCCCTGCTCAAGGGGATCGCAAGGCGCAAGAGCACGATGACATGGGCGCCGTGGACGGGACCGCGTCTGGCGCTGGGCTACGGCTATGGCGCGGGCGTCGTCGCACCCGGCTGGTGCAAGCATCTCTGGCGCACGCGCGGCCGGCGCGATGCAGCAACCTTGTGGCTTGCAATGATTGCAGCGGTGCTGCGCGTGAAGGGTCACCTGGTCTCGTCCGCTTCGCTGATCGAAGCGGAGCGGCTCGCCCGCACGCTCGCCGCGATTCGCGAGCGGCCGAAACCCGGGTTTGAGGAATTGCGCGACGCCGCAATTGCGGCTCTGTTCAATGGCGAAGCGTTGCTGTGGGCCCTGGTCGAGGCCGAGCTGCTTCTAGGTGCGGACGTCGGCGAAATTCCACCCGACACGGCGTTGGCGCCGTTGATCGAGGATCTGCAGCGCAACCAGAAGGCCGCGCGGCTGAAACCTGAAGCGCTGGAGCGGGAACTATCCGTCGACCTGCGAAGCGACAGCGGGCTGTTTCGTTCGACATTGCTGCATCGGCTGAACGTGCTTGGTGTGCATTGGGGCAAGTTGACGGACGCCGGTCGCAGCCGTGGCACCTTCCGTGAGCGGTGGACCCTGGCCTGGGAGCCGGAATATGCCGTTCGCCTGGTGGAGAACCTGATCTACGGGCCGACCATCGAAAAGGCTGCCAACGGCCGCCTGATCCAAATGATCGAAGCTGCAGCAACCCTCGATACTCTTGTGGCACTGGTCCAGGGCGCCATCACGGCAGGCCTGTCGGAAGCATCGACGGCCGGTCTTGCGGCCCTGGAGGCGCGCGCGGCGCGCAGCAGCGAATGCCTGGAGATTCTGGCCTCGGTGCCGCCGCTCGCCGACATCATCCGCTACGGCGAGGCCCGCAAAACGGAGACGAACCGGCTTTCCGGCCTCATGGAGCGGCTGATCGTCGAAGGTGCGATCGCGCTTCCCTATGCGGCACGCGACCTGGATGAGCAGGCCGCCGCGGCGCTGGTTAGCGCGATGCGCAAGGCCGATGAGGCGATCAGGCTGGTCGAGCCCGGGGAAGACGTGCTGAACGGATGGCGCAACGGGCTGGCTGCCGTGCTTGAGGGGTCGCGAGCGACGGCGCTGCTGGCCGGATGCGCCGCGCACCTGCTTTATGAGGCCGGCCGCCTGTCCGCCGAAGCCGCAGCCGGGCTGCTCGGGCGACGCCTGTCGCCGGGCACGCCGGTCGCCGAGGCGGCGGGGTTCTTCGAGGGCTTCTTCAGCACAGCCGGTCAACGGCTGATCTATGACGAAGGTCTGCGCGGCGCGGTCGATTCCTGGCTCAAATCTCTCGACGAAGATGCTTTCATCGCGCACCTGCCGTTGCTGCGCCGCGTCTTTTCCAATCTGGACAGCATGGAGCGCCGGCGGCTGATCGAAGCGGTTCTCGGCCGCGCCGCGCGCTTGCCGGCTGGCCTGACGCCGACGCCGGATGGCGGCGAGGCATGGCGCCGACACCTGGAACGGCTTGGACCATTGCTCACGGGAGGAAACGGCAATGGATGACGAGGGCGAAATGAACGGGCCCGGCCCACTCACTGCAAATGCCGGAGGGGAGCGCCGCTGGCGCCTGGCGATCGGCGCCGATGACGAGGCGTCGGCGGCACTTTCCAGCGACGACAAACGACTTTCGGCGGCACTCGATGCTCTCTACGGCGATGGTGCCAGCGCGGCGGCCAGTGACCCGCGCAAGCGGCGTGGCGGGCTTGGCCGTTCGGCACCGCGCGTTGCGCAATGGATGGGCGATATCAGGTCCTTCTTTCCCGCGCAGGTCGTTCAGATTGTCCAGAAGGACGCTTTCGAACGGCTGGACCTGAAGCAGATGCTGATGGAGCCGGAGTTCCTCAAGGCGATCGAGGCCGACGTCAACCTGGTCGCCGACCTGATTTCGCTCCGCTCGGTTATGCCGGCCAAGACCAAGGACATCGCCCGCACGATCATCGCCGACATCGTCGCCAAGCTGATGCAGAAGCTGGAGCAGAAGACCGCCGAGGCGATACGCGGCGCGCTCGACCGATCGAGGCGCACCAACCGTCCGCGTGCGCGCGATATCGACTGGCAGCGCACCATCTCGGCGAACCTTCGCCACTACCAGCCCGAGCACAAAACCATCGTGCCGGAGAAGCTGGTTGGTTTCATGCGCAAGCAGCGCCGGCTGGTCGACCTTGACGAAGTCGTTCTCTGCGTCGACCAGTCCGGCTCGATGGCAAGCTCGGTGGTCTACGCCTCGATCTTCGCGGCGGTGATGGCCTCGCTGCCGGTCGTGCGCACCAAGCTCGTCTGTTTCGATACGGCCATCGTCGACCTTACCGAAGAACTCAGCGATCCCGTCGAAGTGCTGTTCGGCGTGCAGCTTGGCGGCGGCACCGATATCAACCAGGCCGTCGCCTATTGCGCCGACCGTATCGAGCGGCCAACCAAGTCGCATCTGGTGCTGATCACCGACCTCTACGAGGGCGGCAATGGCCAGGAGTTGCTGCGGCGGCTGGCGGCGCTGGTTCGATCCGGCGTCAATGTCGTCGTGCTTCTGGCACTGACCGACCAAGGCCGGCCCGGCTACGATCCGGCAATGGCAGGTTCGGTTGCCGCACTTGGCATTCCGGTCTTCGCCTGCACGCCGGATTTGTTTCCGGACATGATGGCGGCGGCATTGCGCCGGGAAGATATCGGCGCCTGGGCGGCGGGAGCCGACATCAAGTTGGTTCGCACCGAGGCCGAAGCGCCCAGGGCGAACGAGTGAGCCCCATGTCACAGAACGTTGCCGAGCTCCTGTCGCGGCTGGAAAAACGGCTGGACAGATCAGCGATCGTTTCGGCCGACGAGGCCGGACCGCGTTACAGGGAAGATCCCGACGGCAAGACCGGCGCACTGCCGGAGTTCGTGCTGCGTCCGCGCAGGACCGGCGAGGTGTCGGACATACTGCGCCTGTGCAACGAGGCGCGGCAGAGGCTTGTCGTCCAGGGTGGCCGAACCGGGCTTGCCGGTGCGGCTCGCATCCAGCCCGGCGAAGCGGTGCTGTCGGTGGAGCGCATGACGGCGATCGAGCCGCCCGACCGCGAGGCGGCAACGATCGTCGCCGAGGCCGGCGCACCACTACAGATGGTGCAGGACGCGGCCGATACGGCCGGCTTGCTGTTCGGCGTCGACATCGGCGCGCGCGGCACGGCCACGGTCGGCGGCAATGTCGCCACCAATGCCGGCGGTGTCCGGGTGCTGCGCTACGGCATGTACCGCGCGCAGGTGCTCGGCCTGGAAGCGGTACTTGCCGATGGCAGCATCCTGACGTCGCTCAAGGGCTTGCCCAAGGACAATTCCGGCTATGATCTCAACCAGCTGTTCATTGGCAGCGAAGGCACGCTGGGCGTCGTCACGCGCGCCTGCCTGCGACTGCACCCGAAGCCGGCCACCGAGGTCAACGCCTTCTGCGCGCTTGCTTCGCTCGACGCGGCGATAGCGCTGCTCGGTCTGCTCAGACAGAGACTTGGACCCCTGCTCTCGGCCTATGAAGTGAATTTCGCGCCGCTCTATGGCGCCATGGTCGCCGGCATGGATGCGCCGGCGCCGCTGCCCGTCGGCTCGCCCGTCTATGTGCTGGCCGAGATACAGGGCAGCGAGCCCGACCGCGACGGCGAACGTTTTGCCGATGTGCTGATGCAGGCGGTCGAGGACGGCGTGATCGACGACGTGGTGGTCTCGCAGTCGCCGCGCGAATTCCGCGCGCTGTGGGCGGTGCGAGAGGACGCCAATCGCTTCCTGTTTTCGATAAAAGGCCTGGTCGGCGTTGATGTCAGCATCCCGCTGGCGAGGATGGGCACTTTCCTGCGGGAAACGGAAGCTGCGGTCCAGGCCGTTGACCGCAACGCCGACATCTACGTCTTCGGCCATCTCGGCG
>NZ_RZSX01000410.1:0-5475 GCF_004023105.1 Mesorhizobium sp. M5C.F.Ca.IN.020.32.2.1
GCAATATTGTCCGGCTTGGCGCGGGCGATTTCCGTTTTTTCGGTGGTGGTGAGATTGACCTTCAACGCTTCGACGATCTTTGCGACAAAAACGTCCTGAACCGCAAAAATATCAGCGACGTTTCCATCGAACCTGTCCGCCCACACATGCCCGCCGGTGAGGGCATCGATGAGCTGTGCGTTGACGCGCACCTGCTCGCCGGCTCGCCGTACGCTGCCCTCGAGAACGTAACGCACGCCAAGTTCTTCTGCGACCTGACTGATTTTCACCGGCTTGCCGCGGTAAGCGAATGTCGAGTTTCGCGCGATTATGAAGAGGCCGGAAACCTTTGAAAGGTCGGTGATCAAGTCATCGGTCATGCCATCAGTAAAGGTCTCTTGCCCCGCCTCGTCGGACATATTGGTGAACGGCAACACAGCGATGGATGGCTTGTCAGGCAGCGGGAGCACCATTCGTGCCTTCGAGGCCACCTCGACCGGCGATCCTGAACCGCCCCCGACGACCTTCCAAAGTGCTACACCTCCGGCGATCAGGATCAGCGCCGTCGCCGCGACTGTCAGCCGGCGCCATTCGATATGACGTTTGCGTTTTGCTGGAACTGCTCCGGACGCGGCGCGTGTCCGCGGGCTCACCCGATACAGGCGAACAGGTTTTTCGATATTCTTGAGTTGTTGTTCACCCAAAAACTCGAACTCAACATCCAGCTTTCTCTCGACCTGATCGAATGCCGTTCCAGAAATCAGGATGCCCCCGGGTTCGGCCAATCCTTCCAGTCTCCCCGCGACATTCACGCCGTCGCCATAGATGTCCTGCCCCTCGACAATCACATCGCCAAGGTTTACGCCAATGCGGAATTCGAGCTGTCTTTCCTTCGGCAGTTCGGCGTTGCACTCCGCCATAGTCCGCTGGATTTCAACGGCGCAACCGACCGCGTCGACCACGCTGGAGAATTCTAACAGCGCGCCGTCGCCCATGAGCTTCACGATGCGCCCCTTATGAGCGGCGATCTTCGGATCGATCAGGTTCTCGCGGGTACTCTTCAGGCGCGCGAGGGTATCCGCCTCATCGGCTTCCATAAGGCGGCTGTAGCCAACGATGTCGGCGGCAAGTATCGCCGCAAGCCTGCGCTCCATGGAGGTTTCCGGCGCTGGGCAACTCTTTCCATGATAATAGAGTATCGCTTCGGAGCCTAGACCTGCTCTGGTCGGCTTTGGGTCAGGGAACGCTGGTTGGGGTGAGCGTCGGCCATGGGGCAGCGAAATGGGCTGATGAAGGTGAGCTCAGGGTCATGGGCGTGAATTCGGCCCGGTCGCGAACGAACCACCGCCAAGGGGTCATCTTCTGCCTTCCGCACCGGTACTAGTGTCAGATTTTTCCACTAGAACCACATATCGCGCACGCAGCGACCATCGCGCGGCAGGTCCTCGAACTTGTGGAGACCATCGAAATGGTCGATTGGGAGGTGGGCGATGGCGTCAGGCGGCGCAAGCCTCACATTGACGGCGATTCGAGTGCGACCGGCGGCACTGGAGCGCAAACCACGCCAGGCCAGAACGCAGGCGCATCTCGGACAGAACAGAATCTCGAGCGAGGGGGCATCTTTTCCGGCGCGCGTATAAGGCCTTGTCGATCCCGCAACGCGAATGCGTTCGTCCACATAATCGTAAGCCCACAGTGCGCCATAGCGGCGGCACAGCGTGCAATTGCAGGCTGTGATCGAGCCGGGATCGCCCTCCAACGTCCAGTGGGCCGCGCCACAATGGCAGGTTCCGGTCAGCATCCATCCTCCTTCACGTTCTGGCAGCAAAACGGCATGTCGTTCCCAACATTGTGCCGGACCTGGTGCGATATTCAACAAGTTGTGGCGCGGCCTGCTTTCCCCAAGATGTTCGTTGTTCTTCCCAATATCCTTGCCTTCGTGACGGGCTTTCGCCATGAAGGCCGATGAACTCCCCTTTGCCAGCCAGCCGACGCCAGCGGCTCGACGAACTTCTCGTCGCGCGCGGCCTGTTTCCCAGCCGCTCTCGCGCCCGCGACGCGATCGAGCGCGGTACGGTGACGGCCGATGGCGTCATCGCCCGCAAGCCCGGCCAGACCGTCCTGGCTGATTGCCTCATAGCCGTCGATGATCCGGCGCTGGGGTACGTGTCGCGTGCTGCGCTGAAGTTGATCGCCGGGCTCGATCATTTCGGTCTCGATCCCGCCGGCAGCGAAGCGCTGGACGTCGGCGCCTCGACCGGAGGCTTCACTCAGGTCTTGCTTGAACGCGGCGCGGCACATGTCACGGCTATCGATGTCGGGCATGGCCAGATACATCCGGATATCGCTGGCGATCCGCGTGTGACGGTGATCGAGGGATTGAACGCCCGTGATCTTTCCGCCGCCGATCTTGCCGATCGCATTCCGGATTTTATCGTCTCCGATGTCAGCTTCATCTCGTTGAAACTGGCACTGCCGCCGGCGCTCGCCATCGCCAGGAGCGGCGCCAGAGCAATATTTCTGGTCAAGCCGCAATTCGAGGCGGGCCGCGAGGCGATCGGCAAGGGCGGCTTGCTGAAGGACCCATACGATGCGGCGCGGGTTGCCGGCCTGCTGCAGGACTGGCTCGACGGCGTCCCCGGTTGGCGCTCGCTGGGATTGCATCTGTCGCCGATCGAAGGCGGCGACGGCAACCGCGAGTTCCTGCTCGCCGGGATCAAGGATGCCGGAGTGAAGAACAGCGGGATCGGCGGCCGATGAACGCGCGCTTCACGATCACACGACTGGGATCCCAGGGCGACGGCGTCGCCGAGACGGAAACCGGCGAGCTTTTCATTCCGTTCACGTTGCCCGGTGAAACCGTCACCGCCGCGCGCGAAAAGGATCGCGCCACGCTTATGTCCGTGCTGGAGGCTTCTCCGCTTCGCATTGATCCCGCCTGCCGGCATTTCACCGAATGCGGCGGCTGCGCCATCCAGCATCTTGAGGCCGAAGCTTATCATCGGTGGAAGCGCGACAAGGTTGCGCATGCGCTGAACAGCAAGGGCATCACTTGCGACATTGACGCGCTGGTCTCGTGCGCACCGCAGACGCGTCGGCGCGTCGTGTTCACCGCCCGACGGAGCGAGGCCGGCATGCGGCTCGGCTTTGTTCGCGCGCTGTCGTCCGAAATCATTTCCATCGAGGAATGCCCGATCTCGCTGCCGGAGATCGTCGCAAAGCTCGACCGTCTGAAAGCACTCGCCGAACTGGTTTGCGCAACGACGAAATCGTTTCGCATGACGGTCACGGTGACCGGTTCCGGCCTCGATGTCGCGGTTCACGATTCCGGCAAGCTCGGCGAGAACCAGCGCCGCGTCGCCTCCAACTTCGTCATCGCTCAGGGACTGGCAAGGCTTTCCATCGACGGCGAGGTCATCATCGAGCCCAAAAAGCCTGTCGTCATGTTCGGTGGCGTGGCTGTCGCTGTGCCGCCGGGTGCTTTCCTGCAGGCCACCGAGGCGGCCGAGCAGGCGATGGCGGACATCGTCGGCCGGCATTTGGTGCGCGCCAAAAAGGTCGCCGATCTCTTCGCCGGCTGCGGCAGCTTCGCGCTACGTCTCGCCGCCAAGTCGGAAGTCCATGCGGTGGAGGGTGACGCGGCAGCGCTTTCGGCGCTCGACCGCGCGTTCCGTTTCGCCAGCGGTCTGAAGCGGGTGACCAGCGAACGCCGCGATCTGTTCCGGCGGCCGCTTACATTCAAGGAGCTGAATACGTTCGACGGCGTTGTGTTCGATCCGCCTCGCGCCGGCGCCGAAGACCAGTCGAAGCAGATTGCCCGGTCCGACGTGCCGCTTGTCGCCGCGATTTCCTGCAATCCGGTGACGTTGGCACGCGACCTGCGCCTCCTCATCGATGGCGGCTACGCCCTGAAAAGCGTGACGCCGATCGATCAGTTCCTGTGGTCGCCGCATGTCGAAGCCGTTGCGCTTTTGGAGAAGCCGAAACGACGGCGGTAACAGGTTTGCATTTGTTTGAGCTTGAATTGCGCGAAAAATGAGCACATTTTATCACATGCTGTTCAAAACGTGCTAGGATGATACCATGAATGCCGCAGCTCTCGAAATTCGAGCATCGCGCTTTGGCGAGGAACGGACGCCATTTCTTTCGGCAAGACGGGTGGCTGAATTGCTGGGCGTCAATCTGACCGAACTGGCGGGCCTGATCGGCGTCGCGCGCAACACGCTTGCCGCCAAGACCGGCGCGCGCAAGGTCGATGCTGCATTGAGTCCGATTGTCCGTATCCTGGCGATGGCAGGCGAGATGGCCGGCGATGAACAGCGTGCGGCGATCTGGTTCAAGCATCAGCCGATCCCCGGCTGGGCGGGAAAGACCGCTTACGATCTCGTTCGAGAGGGCAAGACGGACAAGGTGCTTGCCTATCTGGAGGCAGTCCGCTCCGGCATCTATGCCTGACAGCAGGCTGAGCCTATGGCGTGCCTTCGTGCCGCGTTGGGCGCATCTCCCACTTTCCGGCGAAGGAGCGGCCCGCTTTGGCGGGCGCTGGAATCCGGTGGGCACCCCGACCATCTATGCTGCGCGGGAATTATCCACCGCCTGGGCGGAGTACAACCAGGGCTTTGTCCAGCATCCGGCGGTGATTGCGCAGCTCGAACTTTCAGGCGCGCGGCTGGCCGACCTGACGGACGCTGATGTGCTGACCAAGCTCGGCGTGACGCCAGACATTCACCGATGCGAATGGCGCGACATCATGGATCAAGGCCTGGTGCCTGAGACGCACACGCTGAGAGATCGCCTGATTGCCGATGGGCAGCACGGCGTGATCTACCCGTCCTTCATGTCGCCGGGGGGCACATGCGTCGCCCTCTGGCGATGGAACGAGAACAACGCACCGCGTCTGAAGGTCATCGATCCCGACCATCGTTTGCCGAAAACCCCGGCTTCGTGGCTGTAGGGCAGTTCGAAACTGGCCGGCAGACGGCTATGCTTCTTGCACGCCGCTCTGGCGGTTCCCGCCACCCTTACAGTCACTTGCCAAGGATCGCGGGCGGCAGCGGCTGAGAGGGACCGGTTTTCGCGACCACAACAGCTGGCGCGGCCGATCTATCAAACCCGTGTGCCGCCGACCGTCATCTGGTTCATCCTGAGATGCGGCTGGCCGACGCCGACCGGCACGCCCTGGCCGGCCTTGCCGCACATGCCGATGCCGGTGTCGAGCTTCATGTCGTTGCCGATCATCGAAACGCGATGCATGGCATCCGGCCCGTTGCCGATCAGCATGGCGCCCTTGATCGGCTGCGTTACCTTACCATTCTCGATCATGTAGGCCTCGGTGCAGCCGAACACGAACTTGCCCGAGGTGATGTCGACCTGGCCGCCGCCGAAGGAGACGGCATAGATGCCGTTCTTGACCGACGCGATGATTTCGTCCGGCTGCATATCGCCTGAGGTCATGTAGGTGTTGGTCATGCGTGGCATCGGCTGGTGCGCATAGCC
>NZ_RZSX01000411.1:0-5447 GCF_004023105.1 Mesorhizobium sp. M5C.F.Ca.IN.020.32.2.1
GGAGAGGATGACAAACACCGCCGGCCAGCTCGGCTCAAGCGCCAGCGAGATAGCGGCTCGGACGCGCCAATCGGCACAAGAGCTCTTCGAGCGCGAGCCGTTGGCTATCGCCGTAGTCGGCCTTGCGCTGGGCACTGCCATCGGGGTGATGCTGCCCCACACAGCCACAGAGGACGAGCAACTTGGCGCCTATCGCGACAAAATTCGCGACAGCGCGGCGGAGGTTTTCGAAACGGGCCTGGAGCAAGCAAAGCAAGTTGCCGCCGAGGCCTACGAAACGGTCAAGGAAGAGGCCGACCGGCAAGGCTCGGGTGGAGATCCCGATACGTTAGCAGGCAAGGTCGGCAAAGTTGTGGAATCGACCGCAAAGCGAACCGAGGAAGCCGTTCGCGATCGTTTGCCGGGCTCGTCGGACGGGTCTTCTACCGCCTGATGGCATCGCCACCGGCCTGAATGGCGGGCCTGGTCCATAGGACTCTGATGTTCAATGGATCTGGAACTCCCGTGCCGATCCCTTTCGACTTGGGATGTCGTAGGTCCACAAATTCTCTGCGACTTTCCTCAGCCGGAACAGGTCTGCTGGCCAATCCGCTTTGCTACGGAGCAAGCTCGTCGACGGTGTGGGCGGTCTCGTTCTTGAATTCGACTTTCGTGCCCGGCTGCACCATCGAGCCGAGATCTTCGGCATCCCAGTTGGTCAGTCGGATGCAGCCATGTGAGAAGGTCGTGCCGATCTTGCCCGGTTCGGGCGTGCCGTGGATGCCGTAGCTTTCGATGGAGAGATCGATCCAGACCGATCCCACCGGATTGTTCGGCCCGGCAGCGATGGTGAAGGGCCGCTTGGTCTTGACTCCCTTGAAAGCGAAGTCCGGATCATAGTGATAGGTTGGGTTGCGCACCACGCGCTTGACCTCCGCCATGCCGCTTGGCGCCGGGTTTTCATCGCTTCCAATCGAGGCCGGGTAGACTGCGAGCCATTTGCCGGAAGGGTCGAGCACGCGCACTAGGCGAGCGCCCTTGTCGACCTCAATGCCGGCAACGCCAGCGGGAGGATCGCCCCGGCCAATATCAGGCACCACCAAGGTCGTGCCGGCCTTCCTGAAGCCGATGCCCGGATTGAGCATCCTGAGCAACTGTTCGCTGATATGGAAGCGCTCCGCCAGCCTCTCCGCCGCAGTGCGATAGCCGAGCCGCCGCAGACGGGCCATCCTCTCCATGCGAGCCGGAATACGCCTGGTGAAGGGTCCGCGCACATCCTTGCGCGTTACCTCATAGGTGACCAGCACCGGGTCGGTGGAGGTTGCCATGAGCTTGCTCCAGGTCTGCGGGGTGAGCTTGCCATCGGGAGGGAGTCCGTTCGCCGCCTGAAAGGCGCCGACTGCCTTGGCGAAGTTCGCTGAAAGGCTACCGTCAATCAGCCCAGGCGAAAAGCGGGCGCGATCCAAGAGAATCTGCGCCTTCAGCACGGTCGGATCGACACCCTTCGGTTCTCCGGCGGCGAACTGGGCCTGATTGACGGTGGTTAGGTCCAGCTTGGCTGCCCCCGTCCCGCCGCATGCCAGGGCAAGCGTCGCGGCTAAGACGAGGAGAAACCTGATCATCGATAGCCTCGCTGGGACTGCAACAAGAGCCCGCCTCTATGACGCGGCACCGCCCTGTGTGGTTCCTTCGCTCCAGCGATATTCTGAATTGAAGCGACATGACGAAGCGCCGTGTAGCTGCGATAGCTGTCCAAGGATTGGCCATGGATTGCTTGATTTAACGCCGTCAGCCGACCTCTCTCAAAATAAAGTCGTGCAGCATCTTGGCCGCCGGCGACAGCACGCGATTTTTTACGGTGATCAGACTGTAAGGCCTGACCTCGATGTCGAATTCGGTCTGGACGACGTCGATGGCGCCGGCCAGCCCCTCGGGGTTCTGGATGAATTTCGCCACCTGGATCGACACCGGCGCGATGGCGTCCGACTGCGCGACCATGACCAGGGTCAGCAGCAGCGAGCTGGTGTTGAGGATGCGGTCCGGTAGCGCGATGTTGCGGTTCAGGAAATTGCTTTCCATCGCCTGGCGCAACGGCGAGCCGCCCGACTGGAAAACCCAGTCGTAGGCGGCGGTCTCCTCCAGCCGCACGGCTTTGCCCTTAGCAAGCGCGTGGCCGCGGCGCACGATCAGGCAGGCTTTTTCGACACCGATGACGCGGGCCTCGAACAGCCGTGGATTGAGATCGTCGGGGATGCGCGCGATAATGAAATCGTGACGCGTGGCGATCAGCTCGCGCGCCAGCACATTGGAGGTCTCGACCTGCATGGTGATCTCGATGCGCGGATAAATGCGCCGGATTTCGCGGATCGCCGGCACGGCGAGCTCGATCGCAGGGGCCGTCACCGCGCCGAGGAATACCGAGCCGCCCTTGCCCGCCTTGAGCTCGGATATCTCGCGGTCGACTTCACGCATCTCAAGCAGGATCGAACGTGCGCGCCTCGCCAATGCCTTGCCATAGGGCGTCAGCGTGATGCCGCGCGGCAGCCTTTCGCACAGCTTGACATCGAGCACCGCCTCCATCTCGGCGATCATGCGCGAGGCGGCGGGCTGCGAAATGTTCATGACCTGGGCTGCCGCGCTGACCCGGCCATGGTCATCGAGGGCTGCGATCATACGCATGTGGCGCAGGCTGAGGCCGCTGCGCAGCAGGGTTTCTCCGTCGCCAGGGGGTTCTTCGTAACTGGCTGAAAGTCCACCAGGATTCCGCAGCGCTGCCATGGTCTTTGTTTGCTCCCCACTCATCGCCGGCCGGCAATCCGGCCAGGTCTTCGTCGGCTTTCAATATATCAGTTTCGGTATAGCAACCATCAAAGATCGCATTTGACAGTTATGGCAAAGAGCCACACCCTTTGCGCGTCCTGAGGCTTGACCGTCGCCAGCGAGAAAAATCGCATCGACTGGAACCAGAGTCTCAGGGCCGATTGGGAGGATACCGGAGATCGATATGGCGGCAGCGGCGCGTTTTGGCGCCCCTGCACGATCGCGCGGCCCACGAAACCCAGGGTGCGCGTCCATCAACAAGGGAGAGTTAATGTGAAGATCATCAAGACACTGGCCGCCGTCGCGGCCCTTAGCATCGCGGCCATGACGGTCCCGGCGCAGGCAGGCGAAGGCCTCATCGGCGTGCTGATGCCCACCAAGACCTCGCAGCGCTGGATCAACGACGGCGACGCCGTCAAGTCCCAGCTCGAGGCTCTGGGCTACACTGTCGATCTGCAGTATGCGCAGGACGATATCCCCAATCAGCTCAGCCAGCTGGAAAACGAAATCACCAAGGGCCCGAAGGCACTGATCATCGCCTCGATCGACGGCACCACGATGTCGGACGCGCTGCAGAAGGCGGCTGACGCCGGCGTCGTCGTCGTCGCCTATGACCGGCTGATCAAGAAGACCCCGAATGTCGACTACTACACCACGTTCGACAATTTCGGCGTCGGCGTCATTCAGGCCAAATCGCTGCTCAAGGGCCTTGGCTATCCGGAAAACAAGGGTCCATTCAACATCGAGCTGTTCGGCGGTTCGCCGGACGACAACAACGCCTTCTTCTTCTACGACGGCGCGATGTCCGTTCTGCAGCCACTGATCGACGACAAGACCCTCGTGGTGAAGTCCGGCCAGATGGGCATGGACAAGGTCGGCACGCTTCGCTGGCTGGCGGCGACCGCCCAGGCCCGCATGGACAATCTGCTGTCCGCCAACTACTCGGATGGCAGCCGCGTCGATGGCGTGCTCTCGCCGTATGACGGTCTGTCGCGCGGCATCATCGCCTCGTTGCGTGCAGTCGGTTACGGCACGGCCGATCAGCCCTGGCCAATTGTCACCGGCCAGGACGCCGAAACCGCTTCGGTCCAGGCGATCATCGCCGGCGAGCAGTACTCGACGGTGTTCAAGGACACCCGCGAACTCGCCAAGGCGACGGTCGAGCTCGTCGACAAGGTGCTCTCGGGCGGCAAGCCGGAAGGCCTCGACACCACGACCTACAACAACGACGTCAAGGTCGTCCCCTCGATCCTGCTGACGCCGCATGAGGTAGACAAGTCGAACTACCAGGCCCTGGTGGTCGATTCCGGCTACATCAAGGCCGAAGAGCTGAAGTAACGGCAGTTGTAAACCCGGGGTCCTGCGTAACGCAGGGCCCCTTTTCGTTAGCGAGCGACCCCGGTATTGTTTCGGGACCTCGGAGGAGTGGTATTCCTGATGGCCTCGACGATTTTGGAGATGCGTGACATCACCAAGACGTTTCCCGGCGTCAAGGCGCTGTCGAATGTCAACCTAAGCGTCGAGGAAGGCGAGATTCACGCCGTTGTCGGCGAGAACGGCGCCGGCAAGTCGACGTTGATGAAGGTGCTGTCGGGCGTGTATCCATCCGGCACTTATGACGGCGAAATCATCTATCGCGGCGATGAGTGCCATTTCAAGGGCATTCACGACAGCGAGCGCCGGGGCATCGTCATCATCCACCAGGAACTCGCGCTGGTTCCGATGCTGTCGATCGCCGAAAACATCTTTCTCGGCAACGAGCATGCCAGATACGGTGTCATCGACTGGAACGCCAACGAGACGCGCACCAGCGCGCTGCTCAAGAAGGTGGGCCTTAAGGAAGACCCCAAGACGCTGATCACCAATATCGGCGTCGGCAAGCAGCAACTGGTCGAGATCGCCAAGGCGCTCAGCAAGGAAGTGCAGCTGCTGATCCTCGACGAACCGACGGCGAGCCTGTCCGAAAAGGACAGCCAGGCGCTGCTCGACCTGCTTCTGGAATTCAAGCGGCATGGCATCACCTCGATCCTGATCTCGCACAAGCTCAACGAGGTCAACCGGGTCGCCGACAAGGTGACGATCATCCGCGACGGGCGGACCATCGAGACGCTGGCCAAGAAAGACATTTCGGAAGACCGCATCATCACCTCGATGGTCGGCCGCTCGCTAGACGACCGTTATCCGTCGCGCGAGCCCGAGATCGGTGAGATCGTGCTCCAGGTGAGGAACTGGTCGGTCTATCACCCGATCCATGCCGAGCGGCAAGTGATCAAAGGCATCGACATCGACGTCCGCAAGGGCGAGGTGGTGGGTATCGCCGGGCTGATGGGCGCCGGACGCACCGAATTCGCGATGAGCCTGTTCGGCCGCTCCTATGGCCGCCGCATCACGGGCGAGGTGCTGCTCAAGGGCAAGCCCATCGATGTCTCCTCTGTCAGCAAGGCCGTGGAACACGGCATCGCTTACGTCACCGAGGACCGCAAGACCTACGGTCTCAACCTGATCGATCATATCAAGCACAACATCACGCTGGCCAATCTTCCCGGCGTGTCGCGCCATAGCGTGATCGACGACATGCGCGAGCTGGCCGTCGCCAACGCCTACAAGGCCAAAACCAACATCCGCTCGTCCAGCGTTTATCAGATGAC
>NZ_RZSX01000412.1:0-5426 GCF_004023105.1 Mesorhizobium sp. M5C.F.Ca.IN.020.32.2.1
CGCTATCCTCGCCGCTGATGTGGTGGGGTACAGCCGGCTGATGGGGCTGAACGAGACAGGCACGCTCACTCGGCTCAAGGCGCTTCGCCGCGAATACATAGAGCCGTTGATCGAAGGATATCATGGCCGCGTCGTCAAGCTCATGGGCGACGGCGCGTTGGTCGAGTTCGCCAGTGTGGTCGATGCGGTGGCCTGTGCCGTCGAAATCCAGCGCGTCGCCGCGCAGCAGAACCTCAACGTGCCGGAGGACGCCCGGATCGTGTTCCGCATCGGAATCAACCTGGGCGACGTGATCATCGACAAGGACGATTTTTACGGCGACGGCGTCAATATCGCGGCCCGCCTGGAAGGACTGAGCGATCCCGGCGGTATCGTCCTATCCGGAACAGCCTATGATCAAGCCCGCAACAAGCTCGGCCTGACCTTCAAGTCGCTGGGCGAACAGCGCCTGAAAAACATTGCCGAGCCGGTGCGCGCCTATCGCGTGCTGCTGGAGCAAGCCCCTAGTGCCAGGAAGTGGCGCCCTCGGCGATGGCCGTTGATCGGCACTGCGGCGCTTTTCCTGGTCCTGGCGGCGGGCCTCGCGGTGGTTCTCTGGCCGCGGGCCGTCGCGCTTCTGCGGGACCAAAGCTCGATGATCTCTGCAGAGGGCAAGCCGTCCATTGCTGTGTTACCCTTTGCCAATCTTGGTCAGCAGGCGGACCAGGACTATTTCGCCGAAGGGCTCACAGACGATCTCATCACCGATCTATCGAAGATCTCCGGGCTGCTGGTCATTGCCCGCAACTCCTCGTTCTCCTTCAGGGATCGATCCCTCGACATCAACGAGATCGCGAAGCAGTTGAACGTCCACTACGTGGTCGAAGGCAGCGTTCGCCGAGACGGAGATTCGATCCGCATCAATGTCCAGCTCATCGAAGCCAAAACAGGGAGCACCAAATGGGCCGAGCGCTACGACCGCGACTACTCCAAGATTTTCGTACTGCAGGACGAGGTGATCGGCCGCATCGTCGAGGCGCTGTCGGTACGCCTGACGGAAGGCGAGAAGGCGCAGATTGCCCGCCTGCCGACCCGAAACCTCGAAGCGTACGATTTCTACACCCGGGCCGAGCAGAAAGCGTACGTGGTCGACTTCAGGTCTCTCGGTGAGGCTCTGTCCCTGTACCAAAAGTCCATCAAGCTCGATCCGGCGTTCGCGGACGCTTATTCAGGTTATGCTCGGGCCACCGTGGACGTGCTTGGCTTCGATTTCCAGCGCCTCATGCTTAGCGCCGTCGCACGTCAGCGCGCCTACGAAGCGGCGGGGCGGGCGCTGGAGCTCAACCCCCAGTCCTCGCGAGCCTATGCCGTGCTCGGCATCCTGCAGATGCTTGACGGCGAGATCGACGAGGCGCTCGCGTCCGTCCGCAAAGCCGCCGCGCTCGACCCGAACGGCGCGGAGGCAGAGCTCAACCTGGCGATCGTGCTGACGTATGCCGGGCAGAATCCGGAGGCACTGACGGCTATGGAACGGGTGCTGCAGCTCGATCCCAAGCCACGAGCGCAGGTCTACGACTATTACGGCTTCGTGCTCTATATGAACCATCAATACGAAAAGGCCCTGCAGGCGCTGAGCCAGGTCCATCCGGCAGAGCATAGCGACCTCGGCCTCGAGACGCTCGCCATGGCAAATGCGCGCCTGGGCCGAATGGCTGAGGCGCGTGATGCGGTTGCGGCAATTCTAAAAAAGATTCCCGCGCTCAATCTCGCGAGCCATCGTGTCGTCTATGCACACCACCGGCGGCAGCAGGATCTCGATCATCGGCTGGATGCTCTTCGCTTGGCCGGATTTCCGGAGCGCGCCTTCGATTTTCGTGCGAAGGAGGATGACCGCCTGGACGCCGAGGCCGTGCGAGCCGTGACGGGCGATCGAACTTGGGCCGGACGTCAACACAATCGCGCACCGTTCGTCATGGAGCTGAGTGCGAACGGAGATTTCGCCCTGAGCTCGCAGAACAGCATCATCACCGGTACGTTCACGCTGGAAGGCAACCTGTTCTGTACGCAATCCGCAGCGACGTTGCTCGGCCGCAAGTTCTGCGGCCCTGTCTACCGCAATCCCGTGGGGAGCAGCGAAACGCAGGACGAGTTTATTTTGCCGGACTCCGTCACGGTTTGGTACTTCTCTGTGGCCCCGTGACATGCGCGATTCAACCCACAGGACCGCAACGTCGCGCGTGGGCCGGAGCTGAGTTATGTAACGTTAGTTGGCGGCCGCTCTCGCTTCGAATTCCTTCGTTTCGACTGTTGGCCATTCGCCGTTGGCTTTTGCAAGGATAGGGGCTGGGTCGGCATCGAAGTCTTCCTCCAGGCCCTCCTTCCCGGAGAAAAGGAAGAGCTTGCCGTCGACGATACGCCAGGCTTCCGGGTCAATGTTGGCTGATGCCTGTTCGAATGCTGCCCCCAACGTACAGAAACCGCCATATTGAGGAGCGTAGCGGACCGGCTCGGAAGCGAAGGCATCGCGATGTTCGACGCTGGCGAAATACCACGTCGCGCCGAGCCACTTCTTCGAGATCTTGGGCGAACCCATGGTCGCACGACCGTCGGTGAAATACGCCACAGGGTCGTAGCCCAGTATGGCGACGTTGCCGAAGTATCCGGTGTTCACTCCATCGACAGCGTACGATGCGCCAGTGCCAAGGAGCAGGAGGGACGCGGCCGCTACTCCCGCGCAAAGCAAACTGTCAAACGCTCTGGAACGGTTTTGTGTCATGTTTGTCTCCAGTAACCTCGCGAGGTCAGTTTCCCGCGGCCATGCAATCCTTGAGCGCCGCCCCCATTTTTTCCTTGGGTTGGCATTTCGCCCCGTGTTGCTTGAGCAGAACCATCACCTGCGCACTCTGAAAGAACGTCGCCCGGCTGAGAGGTGTAAACCCGTACTCCTGGGTAGCCTCGACCTGTGCACCGCGCGCGATCAACAGCTCTGCAACGGCCACCTGGTTCTCTTCGGCTGCCACATGCAGAGGCGTGATCTTGTGCGTGCTCAACGCATCGACCGCCGCCCCGTGGTCGAGCAGCAACTGCGCTATCTCCAGGCTTCCTGAATAGGCCGCTGCGTGAAGCGCTGAGAAGCCGCGGTCGTTGCGGGCATCGATGTCGGCTTTGGCCTCGATCAGCACCGCGGCAACCTCCACCTTGCCGGCTAGCGCGGCGTCGATTAGGGGTGTCTCGCGGCTCTCGTCGCGGCGGTTGACGTCCTCGCCTTTCGCAAGGAGCTCTGCGACTTTGGCGGCATCGCCCTCGCGCGCAGCGTCGTGAAGCGGCCCGGCAGTCACCGCACCGGCGGCAAACCAGGAAATGAAAGTAACGACGAGAGCCCGACTGAAAATCCGAAGCCAGCCGGTTCGGAAACGCCTGACCCGCATCGGGAAGGCCCTCGGCAGCAAGAATCGCCTGGAGACCGTCATCGTCTAACCCTCCGGGCGCCGCTCGCCCGCGGATGAACGTGTATGAGACCACTCTAATACATTCGGCGCAGGGGAGCCATAGGGTGCGCGAGTCGAAGTCGCGCGAGGCGCGCCGTGTGCTCAGCTGGCCGTCGGCGATGAAGGTGATCGGCGAGGTTGCCTACAAGGCCGTGATCGCGCGGGACAGCATGAGCCATATCGACGACATTGCCGGTGGGCTGCTGTATGACGTCCCGTGCCCGAGCGCCCCGACGACGTCATCGAAGTCAACCTCCCGTTCCTGCGGGGCGAGGCGAAGAACGCCGGCATCGACTTGGCTAGCTGAAAATCGCGCGAGGGCAGACGGCGTGCCCAACAAGGCGACGCGAGAGCGTCAGCTGGCAATAGCAGCTAGCGGGTCGGTCCCTCTCGACGTGATCATCAAGCGCATGCGCTGTCACGAGCGCAATTCCGACCTGGCGCTCAAGGCGAACAATGACGTCGAGGCCGAGCGGCACCTCAAAGAGGCGGACCGCAGGCATCGCCGCGGCACCATACGGGATCCGAAGCTGTCCGCGATCGAGATGAACGGCGAGTTTGGCGCGGGCGTGGCCAACGTCGTCGGGGTCGGCTATAACGAGGACCGTCGGAATCGCGTAACCCGCCTCGATGAGGTGAAATGTCCGCCTTCCTACACCAATCCGGACCTCCAACGCGGTTCCGTGGAACGGCAGCATCGGGTCATGGGCGTGAATTCGGCAAGGGCGAACGAACTTCCGCACCGGGTCGAACCTTGCCGATCAGGCAGCGGCGAAACGCCTACCGTGAATCTGTGTCCCAATAATGCACAGGGGCCAACTGGCGAATCAAACAAGCCCGCTGCCTCACGGTTGCGGGCTTTCTTCGCTGCGAACATGGCGGGAACAAATGGGCTGATCCGTGTTGCAGTCATGTTGCAATGACAACAAGGGACGGACCGAGACAGGCCCGGAAAGCAAGGGGTTGAGCGCTACAGGACGTGAAAACCCATGCAACATGCACCGGTCGCGATGGTGCTGTGTAACCGATTGTTTTCATTCATGAAGTTCTTGGCTGGGGAACCTGGATTCGAACCAGGACTAACGGAGTCAGAGTCCGTGGGTCTACCGTTAACCTATTCCCCAGCAGGCGCAGTCTAAAGAAAACCGCGCGGGCAGCGCGGCGATGTCACCGCGCGTGCCTTGTAGCCGCCGCCGGAAAATAGTCAAGCCTGCCCAGGCATTTCAATCGGCGCGATTGCTTCAAGTTTTGATTCGGCTCTTGCCCATTCCGGGGCGAGACAGCGAAGCCACTGCATCGCTGCGTTCTTCGGCTACTGTAACGGCATGGATCCTAGGGTCTCCGCTACGTCGCTTCGCTCCTGCTCCGCCCTAGGATGACGAAGGCGTGTTGGCTTACGGCCGGTCGCATATGTTGGAGATTGGCACTGGCCGCAAACCTTGGAAATTGGCATCGGTCGTAAACCTTATTGGCGGTTGCCGGCAAATCGCAAACCTCTAGGATTGGCCGAAACAACACTCCGTTCGTCATCCTAGGGCGGAGCAGGAGCGAAGCGACGGCGCGGAGACCCTAGGATCCATGCCGGACTTTGAGCGCTGCAGCGTTGAACAGCAGGGCATCACCTGGCGTTTTCTTCACGCGCATCGTCAGTCTGAAGCGATTGCCCCGGCATCTCAACTCTCACTCCGGCCGAGCTGCGAGTGCTCAAAATACAGCACGACACCCAGCGCTATCACCAGCGGGACGATCAGGTAGAACAGCCGGAACACCAGCAGCGCTGCCAGCACGCCGACCGGGTCCATGTGCGACAGGCCAGCGAGGAAGACGACCTCGAACACGCCGAGTCCGCCCGGCGCATGCGAGATCTGGGCGACCGAGAACGACACCAGGAAGACGCCGAGCACGACGAAATAGCCGGGGTTGCCAGCCGCAGGCAGGGCGAAGTAGATGATCGCCGCC
>NZ_RZSX01000413.1:0-5424 GCF_004023105.1 Mesorhizobium sp. M5C.F.Ca.IN.020.32.2.1
ATATCGTGAACTTCCTCTCAAATGATCCCAGGACCGGCTTCTTCGCGCCGTGTGGTCCAGCTACCTGTTGCCGAAATGAGGCAACAGAATGACTCGGACGGCGTGTTACACTGCAAGCGGTGCCGAATCCAGCCCGATACTCGCAATTCTTGAACGCGCGATTGACCGGGAGGCGGCCGGCTCATGTTAGGGTGCGCTCCGAATCATCAAGCCGACCCAGTAAGGAGACGGTCATGGGCCGCGTTCTTGTTTGGCTGATCGCCGCGATCTCGTCTATCACACTTTCGCTTCCAGCTGTATCGGAGCCGAAACACGCGATCGCCATGCAAGGCGAGCCGGCGCTGCCGGCCGACTATACGCATTTCAACTACGTCAATCCCGATGCGCCGAAGGGCGGCAGCATCACCTATTGCGTCGTCGGTAGCTTCGACAATCTCAACCCGTTCATCCTGAAAAGCCTGCGCACGACGGCACGCGGCATGATCGATAGGATCTTCGGCAATCTCGTCTTCGAGCCGTTGATGCAGCGCAATGACGATGAAGCCTTCAGTCTTTATGGCCTGCTTGCCGACACCGCGGACATGGATCCGGAGCGCAGGAGCATCGAATTCCACCTCGATCCGAGGGCCAAGTGGTCTGATGGCCAACCGATGACTGCGGAAGACGTGCTGTTCACTTACGACGTCTTTACCGAGAAAGGCCGGCCACCCTACAGCGCCCGAATGAGCATGGTCGCCAAACTCGAAAAAATCGGCGACCGCAGCGTGCGCTTTACATTCAATGACAAGGCGAACCGCGAGACTCCGTTGGTTATCGCGATGACGCCAATCGTACCGAAGCACGCTTTCGACAAGGAGACCTTCGACCGAACCACGCTGAAACCTGTGATCGGCAGCGGCCCGTACACCGTGGCGCACGTGGCGCCTGGCCAGCGCATCGTGTTCAAGCGCAACCCAAATTATTGGGGCAAGGACATCCCCGCCAAGCGCGGTTTCGACAATTACGACCAGATCACCATCGAATATTTCCTCAATGCCAACGCCAAGCTGGAAGCTTTCAAAAAAGGCATCTGCGCCATCGCTGACGACAGCGATCCGGTCAAGCGCGAGCGCGATCTCGACTTCCCGGCCTTCCACAAGGGCGACGTGATCGCCGAAACGTTCGACACCGGCATCCCGCCAGTGGTGACCGGGTTCCTGTTCAACACAAGACTGGAGAAGTTTTCCAATCCGGTGGTTCGACGCGCGCTCGGCATGCTCTACGACTTCGAATGGGCCAACAAGAACTTGTTTGGCGGCAAGTACATGCGCACCATGAGCTATTGGCAGAATTCCGAGCTTTCCGCGCTAGGCCATCCGGCCGACGACAGGGAAAAAGCGCTTCTGGCACCTTACCCCGGCCGTGTGCCAGCCGATGTCATGGACGGCACCTGGCGGCCACCCGTCACCGACGGCTCGGGCCAGGACCGCAAGGTGCTGAAAGCTGCCTTCGACATATTGAAGGGCGCGGGCTATGCCTTGCAGGATGGAGTGATGCTCGATCCCGAGGGGAAACCCTTCGGCTTCGAGATCCTGACCGCCTCGCAGAACGAGGAGCGCCTTGCCGCCATCTACCAGCGCACGCTGGCGAAGATCGGCATCGCTGTCACCATCCGCAGCCTTGACGGCGACCAGATCCAGTCGCGCAAGCAACGTTTCGATTTCGATGTGCTGATCGGCACCAGCGGCTTCGAGAACTCGCTGTCGCCGGGCATCGAGCAGCTCGGGCGCTGGGGATCAGCTGCCGCCAATGCCGAAGGGTCATTCAACCTTGCCGGCGTCGCCGATCCGGCGATAGATGCCGCACTAGAGGCGATGCTCGACGCCCGCAGCCGCGAAGATTATGTTGCCGCCGTCCGCGTCCTCGACAGGTTGTTGATCTCCGGCAACTACATGGTTCCGATGCAGCACAACACGCAGCAATGGCTCGCCTACTGGAGCTATCTGGAACATCCGCAAAAGACGCCCATATCAGGTTATCGGCTGCCGACATGGTGGCGCAAGCCGAAATGACCTCTTCGGAACAGGAGATCAAGATGAGCGACGAGAAGTCGATTACCGTCGATGTGGTCTCCGACGTCGTCTGCCCCTGGTGCTTCATCGGCCAGAAGCGGCTCGACAAGGCGATCGCCGCGGCAACCGATGTCGAGGTGCACATTCGCTGGCGGCCGTTCCAGCTCGATCCGACCATCCCGCCCGAAGGCAAAGATCGCCGCGAATACCTGGTGGCCAAATTCGGCAGTGACGAACGCATCCGCGAGATCCACGCCCGCATCGAGCCACTGGGAGAGGCCGAAGGGATCAACTTTGCCTTCGCCGCCATCAAGGTCGCGCCCAACACGCTTGACGCGCACCGCGTCATCCGCTGGGCTGGTGCCGCCGGCGAGGTCGTGCAGAACCGGCTGGTGCGACGTCTGTTCCAGTTGAATTTCGAGGAAGGCGCCAATCTCGGCGATCATGTGGTGCTGATCAACGCCGCCCGCGAGGCCGGCATGGATGCATCCGTGGTCGAGACGCTTTTGCCGACGGACGCCGATGTCGAGGCGGTGCGCACAGAAATCGCCACTGCTTCGCGCATGGGGATCACGGGCGTGCCGTGCTTCCTGCTTGAGGGCAGGTATGCGGTGATGGGCGCACAAGACGCCGACACGCTCACCGACGCCATTCGCCAGGTTGCGGCGGCCAAGGCGCGGGGCGAGTTGGAGAAAGCGAACTGAATAGGCGCTACTCCACCGTTACCTTGGCGCGGCTGACGAAAAATCAGTGCCCGTTGCTGCTGGTGCGGGTCAATCCCTTGGTTGACGACTTCCCCTTGCTTGGCGGCTTGCGGCTTGCAAGAAAGCGACCCCTTGTTGCAGCTGTTCCATAGGCAAGCTTGGCGGCATCGATGTATTGCGCTGCAGCCAACGCGATTCCGGTTACTTTCCGGGCGCCGCCAGGTCCGACATGGCCAACAAAGACGTGTCGAAGACGGCACGTTCTTGAGCGCATCCGTCTTCCCCAGTACAAAGTCGGCTGATCGACCACGCTCTTGCCTTCACAAAACTGTGGAAAGAGCTTCCCTTAGGGAAGATGCCGGCCTTCGCATGCGTGGATCAGCAACCCATTGAATTTACGCAAACAATATTCCTTTGGGAACGACAGGGCATGACATTGCAGTCCTGAATTCTGTTGCTTGATGGCAACGGCGAGCGGATCAATTCTCCGCAGGCAGAGAAAAGATAATGGAAAATGATCAATTGGTGTTACTCTCTGTAACAAAACTAAAAGAGGTTTGGGCGGGATAGTGATTCGGGTCGGTAGACCAGAGCGACATTCAATATCGGAAAAATGGCTCCGCGGTGCCGCAAGGCCGCCGCTCCTGACACCGGTTTCCTCGATGCGCAGCTTCTGGGGACTGATGCGGGCCTACTGGTTTTCAGAACGCTGGGTGGAGGCCTGGACGCTGACCCTGGTGATTGCCCTGGTCACCGCGCTGTCCAGCAAAGCCGACGTCTGGTTTACAGTGGCTGCAGCAGAGCTGGCGACGTCGATCGCCTTTTTCCACAATGCCGCGAATACCACGCCAATCAAGACAGTGCTGACCAACGCCGGTTTGCTCGTGTTGCTGGTCGTGCTCAAGGACTTGGTTATTGCCGGCGTTCGCAACCTTGTTTCTAAAACATTGCATCGCAAATGGCGTGGCTGGTTGGACGGCCGCTTCAATGAGTCCCTGCTCGACACCAATCATACGCATTTCCATGCCCAGCATGGGTCTTCCGGGAACGCAGCTCCCGATAACATTGACCAGCGCGTGCAGGAATCCATCAAGGCCATGACCGGCGGAGCCATCGGGCTTGCTATGGGTGTGCTCGGCGTCTTCACTTCGCTCTACTTTGTCGGCGGAGAATTGCTGAGAAACTCCGTGGAGGTGAAAGGGCTGGAGTTTCTCGGTAGCTACGGCAGCGCCATCCTTGCTCTCTTGGCAATCGCTATCTACGTGCCGTTCAACACCTGGATCGCGGTGAAACTCGGCCGAATGCTGGAGTGGCTCAACGTCAGAATGCAGCAGGCTGAAGGCAACTACCGCGGCGAGTTGATCACGTTCCTGCGCCGCAGTTTTCACGTGGCCGCATCGCAAGGCGAGAATGTACAGAAGACTGTGCACAGCCAGCGCTATGCCGACATTGACCGTACCTGGGCAAGATTGAACGTCGTCAACACCGGCTACGCTTCGTTCGAGCTGATCTACAATTTCATCGGCGCCAAGATTGTCGCTTACGGCCCTGGATTAGTGCCCTTCATTTACAACGGCCTCGACCTCAAGGGTTATTTAACAGCTTCCGAACAGGTCAATGCGCTGATTAGCAAGTGTTCATGGTTCATTCATGTGATGCCGGAGATCGCCACCTTGCGCGCCAACAGCCAGCGCGTCATCGAACTTGCGCAGGCAATCGAAAACGTCCAGCACCCGCAAGAATTCTACAGCCTGACCGGCCGCTCCGAGTTCCGCTACGACCGCCAGAACCCGGTGTTCGGCCTGACGATCCAGAAGCTGGAACTGGCGCATGGAGGCGAGGACGCAACGCCATTCCTGAGTGCTGCGAATTTGCGCTTCCGGCGTGGCGAGTGGACGTTCCTGAAGGGCGAATCGGGCTGCGGCAAGACCTCGCTGATCAAGGCGATTAACGGTCTGTGGCCCTATGGCCGCGGTACCATCGTCTTCCCGGAAGGGGTTGAAAGTTTCTATGCCGCCCAGGAGGTCAAGCTGCAGCAGGTCTCGCTGAAGCAACTGGTCTGCCTGCCCGCCTCAGAGCACGACCACACCGACGCGCAGGTTGCATCGGCTCTGCACAGAGCGGGCCTTGGCGATTTCATCGGACACATGGCCGATGAAAGCCGCGAGGGAATGAGCTGGGACCAGGTGCTTTCGGGCGGCCAGAAACAGAAGCTGGTTGTCGCTCGCATCGTGCTGCAGCAGCCGGGGCTGCTGTTTCTCGATGAAGCGACCGGCGCGCTCGACCCCGAAGGGAAGATCGCCTTCCATCAAGCGATCAAGGACAATTGTCCAGACGTCACGGTGATCTCGATCATGCACGAGGCCGTGCCGCCAAGGTCGCTTTCAGGCGCCGAATTCTATCACAGCATCGTTGCCATCGCCGATGGCGTCGCGACCAAAAAGCCGCTGGCGCCGAGCCTGCCGGTCGAGCTCACCACCATCCTCGAGCACCCAAGGCCGGTCGAGGAAAGATGGCTGCGCTTCCCTCGCCGCATGAGGCAGAAATAGCGGCGAAACAACATCGCTGCCCAGTGTCGCTGGTGATCCTGCCCTGCCCGCTGAAGCCGGCAGTGTCGGGGCGATCACCGGCTCGCCCCCGGTTAACAGTGTTTCGAGGAGCTTAAGGAC
>NZ_RZSX01000414.1:0-5416 GCF_004023105.1 Mesorhizobium sp. M5C.F.Ca.IN.020.32.2.1
ACCTTGAGCTTTGCCTATATCGAGCCCCGGCACCGCTTCGGACTGCTGAGCGATGAGCTGATGAGCAAGATCGTCGCTGCACGCAACCGGTTCTATGAAAACCTGCCGCCCGAGCTGCAAAATGCGATCGAACGGTATGATCCTGCCAAATACATTGCCGCGGCCACCGTCATGGATAATGTCCTGTTCGGGCGTGTGGGCAACAACCATCCTGACGCGCCGGACCGCATACGCTCCATCGTCTATGACATTCTTGACGAACTTGGGCTTTATGCCGAACTTCTGGATGTCGGCCTGGACTTCAATGTCGGCTCCGGCGGCAGGCGGCTGACCGGTGGACAGCGACAGAAGCTCGATGTTGCCCGGGCCCTGCTCAAGCGTCCTGATTTTCTCATTCTCAACCGGCCGCTGTCGGCGCTCGACCAGCGCATGCAGGATAAGGTGCTGCGAAACGTGCTCGAGGATGCCAGGCGCGACGGCCATTCGCCGGCAATTGTGTGGGTCGTGACGAATCCGGCGATGGGGATGATGTTCGATCGCGTTATCGTCTTCGACTCGGGCAAATTGGTGGAAGACGGAACACCCGAGACACTTTTGGCAGGGAACGGTATATTCAAGGAACTGCTGTCATAGAGCAACGGACATTCAGATGGGATCATTCTGCCGGTGCGAATTTGATGCAAGATCAAGGCATTCGGCAAAGGGCGTAGCGGGACTGCATCGGCGCCGAAAACCGAAGGATTTGCCGCAAATTCACCCGGCTCTTCGGGTTCCGGCTGGCGAAGCCCATTTTGTCAGGCGGCATCGCCCGATCGCCCGACATCGGGCTTGCCACCTTTCGCGTGGTTCGTCTCGCCATCCCGGAAACAGAATTGATTCCATCTGGGCGACCGTTGCTCTAGTCTGGCACACGCGAATTTTGAGAAGGTTTGCGACAATGCTGCTCAAGGACGAAGTTGGAATGCTGCAACGCGTTCCCTTGTTCTCTGCCATCGAGCCGACAAAGCTCAAGCTGCTTGCGTTCACATCCGATCGTGTGAGCTACAGTGCCGGCCAGATCGTTTTCCGGCAGGGCGACGAGGGAGACGCCGCCTATGTCATCCTTTCAGGCAGGGCGGATATCCTGGTCGATTCCGACAGCGGACCGATAAAAGTTGCCGAACTGGAGCCAAATTCGATTGTTGGCGAGATCGCCATATTGTGCAACAGCTCCCGTACGGCCACCGTCAGAGCGGCAAGTCCGCTGGAAGCGTTGAGAATCAGCAAGGATCATTTCCTGAGGCTTATGAAGGAGTTCCCGGAAATGACCATCGAGATATTGCGGGTTCTTGCCGATCGCCTAAGCCATACGACCGCGGATCTGATCGATGCACGAAGCGCCAAATAACGGATGACGTCCGCTCGATCCTCGCCGTCGTGATGGCACCGGCCTCTTGCTGAGAAGGTCACCCGGGAGAACCTGTCTCGCCTAGCAGCAGTTGTTTGGCTACGATGGGCGATGGGGACTGCGAAGGGGTAGCATGGACGACGACGTTTTCCTGGTCAGGTTTTGGGGCGTGCGCGGCAGCATTTCGGTATCGGGGCCAGAATTCTCTCGCTATGGCGGCAACACAATCTGCATTGAGATGCGATGCGGTAAGCATACGCTTCTATTCGACGCAGGCTCTGGCCTACGACCTGCCGGCGGGGCGCTTCAGGCTCTGGGCGTGACCGATTTCGACCTGCTTTTCACCCATTGCCATTACGATCACATCATCGGGTTGCCGTCTTTTGCGCCGATCTATGACCAGAGCGTTAAGGTTACGCTTTGGTCCGGGCATCTTGCAGGACACATGACGACCCGGCAGATGGTCGATAAGTTCATGCGGCCGCCGTGGTTTCCGATGAAACTGGAGTTCTGCAAGGCAAGGCTCGACTATCGCGATTTCGTGT
The DNA here is from genome assembly GCF_004023105.1 of Mesorhizobium sp. M5C.F.Ca.IN.020.32.2.1. Taxonomy (NCBI): domain Bacteria; kingdom Pseudomonadati; phylum Pseudomonadota; class Alphaproteobacteria; order Hyphomicrobiales; family Phyllobacteriaceae; genus Mesorhizobium; species Mesorhizobium sp. M5C.F.Ca.IN.020.32.2.1. Next base: position 1,933 of record NZ_RZSX01000414.1, read on the forward strand.
CCGGAGACGTGCTTCGGCCGCGCGAAGGGGTGGTGGTCCGAACCGGCAGTCTTACCCATCCGGGCGGCTGCATAGGCTACCGGGTCGAATGGGGCGGCCGCGTCGTGGCGGTGATAACAGACACTGAGCACGAGCCGGACAAACTCGATCAGGCGGTGCTCGGCCTGATCGAAGATGCCGACCTCGTCATTTACGATTGCACCTACACCGAGGAGGAAATGGAACGCCGCCGCGGTTACGGGCACTCGACATGGCAACAGGGCGCCAAGCTCTGTGAGGCGGCCGGTGCGCGCGGGCTTGCGCTGTTTCACCACGATCCGACACGCACCGACGAGGAACTGGACGAGATCGAGAAACTGGCCAAAGACAGGTTTGCCGGCGCTTTTGCCGCGCGGGATGGCCAGACGCTCACATTTCCAGTCTCATTGCACAAAAAGCGCTGAGCTATTTTCCTCTACCGGCGCTGCGCCCGATCAGTGTCCTGATCGGAAGCCATGCGCAGGCTTCAGTCTGTGCTGTGACTGTGAACAGCCGTTCGAGGAAAAGCCAGGCCGATTCATCATGTACGAGATGGTGGGTGAGCAGGCCGACCGGTTCGCCGCCGTCGAATGCACGCTGCAATTGCGCGATGATAGCCTGAACCAATGAGCCATGATCGCGGCAGCCGCGCGTGCCATGCCAATCCATGATGTCGACATTGCTGTTGATGACCGCCAGTGAAGCCGGCTTCGGCGGCCCATAGACCGACAATGCCGCAAATCCTATCGATCCAAGGTCGGATACCAAGCCGGCGTCGATCCTGTTCCAGGGTGGCACCAGCATCGGAACGGCACGTGCGCCGTGCAGGCCGGTTACGTGCGACAGCCCGCGAGCCAGATCATCGAGCACCACCTCGCGTGGCCGATGCGCGCCGAGCTCCTGCTTTTTCTGGTCCTCGGGCGCATGATTTCGGTGCGTCCAACCATGGATGGCGACCGTGGCATGCGGCGCCTCGTCAAGCCGGGCGACAAGCTTCTCACCAGTCAGGGCCGGAATGACGGCCAGAGTGACCGGAACCGCGAATTCACCGGTGAGGTCGAGCAGCCGATCAAGCGCCGGCGTCGGCTCCACGGCGTCATCGTCACGCAGCCAGAACTCTGCCTTACGGTCCGCCCGTTGCCGGCACGCCAGTTCTTCCACCAAGGGCTGCCAGATCTGATCGGATGTCATGAAACCGGGATCCTCGCAAGAAGTTCGCCCAGACGCGCCGCTGCAACACCGAGGGAGCGTTCTTCGAGGATGAAACGTCTGGCTTCCGCGGCCATGATGGTTCTTTCGTCGTTACGGGCCAGAAGCCTTTCAATGGCAGAAGCGAACGCCGCCACATCGCCCGCCGGGGTGAGAAACCCGGTCTGGCCATCCCGCACGACCTCCGGCACGCCGGCGATGTCCTGAGCCACCACCGGAAGACCGGCGGCCTGTGCTTCAAGATAGGCAACACCATAGGCCTCGCCGTAACCCGGCCAGACGTAAATTCCCCCACCGTAGAGGACGTCCGGCACGGCGGCTGGCTCAATCGCGCCAAGCCATTCGATACGGTCGGCGGGCAAGCCGGCGAATTGCGCTTTGATCTCGTCACGGGCAGGCCCATCCCCGACCACCGACATGGTCCAGGGCAGGTGGCCGATCGGACCGAGCGCCTGCGCCAGCATGCGATAGCTTTCGACTTTGTCGCCCGGGCGCATCATGGCGACGGTAACGAGGCGCGTCGGACAACCCCTTGCCGGCATTTCCCGAAATTCCGATGTGTCGATGAAGGGCGAAAGCATACCGAGAGCGGCGTCGGGAATCGCATCCATCAGTCCATGACGATCCCTTTGCGTGAAGCAGATGTTCAGCGCTGCCTGTTCGACGGCTCGCGCCACCAACGCTTGGGTATCGCCCCACAAACCGACGTTGCGCCGCCTCGAAAAGGAGGCTTCCGCTGTCACATAGGGGATAGCAAAGGCCGACGCCAGCTCGGGTCCGATCAGGTCGGGCGCCTTGTAATAGGGATGATAGGAGAACCAGAGATCGGGCTTGCCGTCACGATCCCAAAGCCTTGTCAGCCGCGCGGCTTCCTCTCGGGCCTCGATCTTGAGCGCAGCGAAACTTTTCGACTCCGGTTCGCGTAGATAGAAGCGCAATTCGGATACTAGTTCGACGCTATGCCCTCCATGCTCCAGCGCCTTGACCAGCATCCGTGCCATCTGGCGGTCGCCGGAGGCAACGGGATGATTGGGCGACTTCAGCGGCGCGTAGAAGGCAATTCGCATCGCCGGACCCTATCATCGGAATGCCTGTGCAAGTCAATTTCGAAGCATGATCGACTTCACCCTCAAGCAGTGGAATGTGCTATCTGATGCTCATGGAAACAGCTGCCGCGTCCGACCCGTTTGTCGCTTCCTTGCCGGTCTTCGCAAAGTTCGAAAGCGTTGCCGATATCGATAACTATCGGCCTCTCCCGGATGGCTGGGCGCTGGCCACCGCCGACATCGTCGGCTCGACCAAGGCGATCGGGGCTGGGCGCTATAAAACCGTCAATATGGCCGGCGCCAGCGTCATTTCGGCGCTGCTCAATGCGCTGGGTCGGCAAGATCTTCCCTTTGTCTTCGGCGGCGACGGCGCGCTCGTGGCGTTTCCCGGCTCGGCGCTGGAGATCACCCGCAACGCGCTGGCGGTTGTCCAGAGATGGGTGGCGGACGAACTGGACCTGACCTTGCGAGCCGCAATCGTGCCGATAAAGGATATAAGAGCGCAAGGCCTCGACGTTCGCGTGGCGAGGTTCCGGGCCTCCGAAGCGGTCTTCTATGCCATGTTCGCCGGCGGTGGCGGCAGTTGGGCGGAAGCCGAGATGAAAGCGGGGCGCTACCGCATCGATCCTGCGCCAGCCGGCGCGCGGCCGGATCTGACCGGCCTCTCCTGCCGCTGGGACCCGATCGAAGCCCGGCATGGCGAAATCGTCTCGATCATAGCCATACCGGGGGCGTCGCGCGACTTGCGCGGTTTTCAGTTTCTGGCTTCCGACATCATCGCTCTTGCCGGCAGGCAGGAACGCGATGGCCACCCGGTGCCGGTGAACGGGCCGGGCTTCAGTTTTCCGCCCGCCGGCCTCGATATCGAGGCGCGGGCCATGGCGCCGGCAGGATGGCGATGGCTGTCGAAGCTGTGGATATTGTTTCTGATGACGCTTACGGCTGTCACCGACAGATATGGCTGGACGATCGGCAGCTTCGATCCGAAGGTCTACAAACGCGACGTGGCCAGCAATTCGGATTTCCGGAAGTTCGACGACGGCTTGAAGATGACCATCGACGTTGACGCGGATGTGTTGCAACGGATCGAGGACCGGCTGAGACAGGCGGAAGAGGCGGGCATCTGCAACTATGGCCTGCACCGCCAGAAATCGGCCTTGATGACATGCCTGGTCGCCTCGCCGCTGCAGCGCGATCACGTTCATTTCATC
>NZ_RZSX01000415.1:0-5410 GCF_004023105.1 Mesorhizobium sp. M5C.F.Ca.IN.020.32.2.1
ACGTGCTGGTGGTCGATTCGGTCGCGGCGCTGACGCCGCGCGCCGAAATCGAGGGCGAAATGGGCGATTCACTGCCCGGCCTGCAGGCCCGCCTGATGAGCCAGGCGCTGCGCAAGCTGACCGCCTCGATCTCGCGCTCCAACACCATGGTCATCTTCATCAACCAGATCCGCATGAAGATCGGCGTGATGTTCGGTTCGCCCGAGACCACGACCGGCGGCAACGCGCTGAAATTCTATGCTTCGGTGCGCCTCGACATTCGCCGCATCGGCTCGGTCAAGGACCGCGACGAGGTCGTCGGCAACCAGACCCGCGTCAAGGTGGTCAAGAACAAGCTGGCGCCGCCCTTCAAGGTGGTCGAGTTCGACATCATGTATGGCGAGGGCGTGTCCAAGACCGGCGAGCTGGTCGACCTCGGCGTCAAGGCCGGCGTGGTCGAGAAGTCGGGCGCCTGGTTCTCCTATAATTCGCAGCGTCTCGGCCAGGGCCGCGAGAACGCAAAACTGTTCCTGCGCGACAATCCCGACACGGCACGCGAGATCGAGCTGGCGCTGAGGCAGAATGCCGGGCTGATCGCCGAGAAATTCCTCGAAAATGGCGGTTCCGAAGGCGGAGACGATGGTTTCGAGGACGAAGCGGGCGCGATGTAGGATACAGGCTGCCAGTCAAAGTTACCCGTTTGAGTTCGCGTATCCCGAATTGAGTTGGTGTATCGATTTGTTTATGCCGCCGGCCTTGGGCCGGCGGTTTGCGTTTTTGCTAATAGCTCTGGTCATTGTGAACAGCCGGCAAGCGCTACGGTTTGGAGCAATTCCGTGTTTCTGGACAGGGTGCGGTGCGACCGCTAAAAGGCCATGTCTGTTTTCCGCCGGCAATCGGCGGATCTCTCGAAAAGGCAGTATTCATGAGTGGCGTCAACGAGATCAGGTCGGCATTTCTCGACTATTTCCGCAAAGAGGGTCACGAGGTCGTGGCGTCGAGCCCGCTGGTGCCGCGCAACGACCCGACGCTGATGTTCACCAACGCTGGCATGGTGCAGTTCAAGAACGTCTTCACGGGGTTGGAAAGCCGTCCCTATTCGCGCGCCGCCACCTCGCAGAAATGCGTGCGCGCCGGCGGCAAGCACAACGATCTCGACAATGTCGGCTACACTGCCCGTCACCACACCTTCTTCGAGATGCTCGGCAATTTCTCCTTCGGCGATTATTTCAAGGAGCGCGCCATCGAGCTTGCCTGGAACCTGATCACCCGCGAGTTCGGCATCGCCAAGGACCGGCTTCTGGTGACCGTCTACCATACCGACGACGCGGCCGCGGGCTTCTGGAAGAAGATCGCCGGGCTGCCGGAGGACAGGATCATCCGGATCGCCACCAGCGACAATTTCTGGGCGATGGGCGATACCGGTCCCTGCGGCCCGTGCTCGGAAATCTTCTACGACCATGGCGCCGACATTCGGGGCGGCCCGCCCGGCAGCGCGGATGAGGACGGCGACCGTTTCATCGAGATCTGGAACCTCGTCTTCATGCAGTTCGAGCAGGTGACGAAGGCGGAGCGGATCGAACTGCCGCGCCCGTCGATCGACACCGGCATGGGGCTGGAGCGCATCGCAGCCGTCCTGCAGGGTGAGCACGACAATTACGACATCGACCTGTTCAAGGCGCTGATCCGTGCCTCGGAAGAGGCGACCGGCGTCAAGGCGGAAGGCAAGAACCGGGCGAGCCACCGCGTCATTGCCGATCATTTGCGCGCATCGAGCTTCCTCATCGCCGACGGCGTGCTGCCGTCGAACGAAGGCCGCGGCTACGTGCTGCGTCGGATCATGCGCCGCGCCATGCGCCATGCGCAGCTTTTGGGCGCCCGTGAGCCCCTGATGTGGCGGCTGGTGCCGGCGCTGGTGCGCGAGATGGGCCAAGCCTATCCCGAACTGGTGCGCGGCCAGCCGCTGATATCAGAGACGCTGAAGCTCGAGGAAACGCGCTTCCGCAAGACGCTGGCGCGCGGCCTCGGCCTGCTTGCCGACGCGACCGAGACGCTCGGCAGCGGCGACCGGCTTGACGGCGAGACAGCGTTCAAGCTTTACGACACCTATGGCTTCCCGCTCGACCTCACTCAGGACGCACTGCGCCCACGCGGGGTTTCGGTCGATCTTGAGGGATTTGACGCGGCGATGGAGCGGCAGAAGGCCGAGGCGCGGAAGAGCTGGGCCGGCTCCGGCGACGCGGCCACCGAAACCGTCTGGTTCGCGGTGCGCGAGAAGGCGGGCGCGACCGAGTTTCTAGGCTACGACACCGAGCAAGCAGAAGGCATCGTTCAGGCGCTAGTCAGGGATGGCGCCGCGGTGGAGAGCGCCGTTGTCGGCGAAACCGTCGGCGTCGTCGTCAACCAGACGCCTTTCTATGGCGAGTCCGGCGGCCAGATGGGCGACACCGGCGTGATTTCGGGCGAAGGTTTTGCTATCGACGTCACCGACACGCAGAAGAAGGGCGACGGCCTGTTCGTGCATTTCGGCAAGGTCACCAAGGGCACCGTCAAGACGGGTGAAGCGGTCGAGTTGAAGGTCGACCATATCAGGCGCACGCGACTTCGCTCAAACCATTCGGCGACCCACCTTGTCCACGAGGCGCTGCGCGAGGTGCTCGGCACCCATGTCGCGCAAAAGGGCTCGCTGGTCGCGCCGGAACGGCTGCGCTTCGACTTTTCCCATCCCAAGCCGATTTCGGCCGAGAAACTGGAACGCGTCGAGGCGATGGCCAACGAGATCGTCGTGCAGAACGGCCCGGTGACGACGAGGCTGATGAGCGTCGATGACGCGATTGCCGAGGGCGCCATGGCGCTGTTCGGCGAAAAATATGGCGACGAGGTCCGCGTCGTGTCGATGGGCACCGGGGTTGCCGGTGACAAGGCCGGCAAGCCCTATTCGGTCGAGCTCTGCGGCGGCACCCATGTCGGCGCCACCGGCGATATCGGCCTGGTCCGGCTGGTGTCGGAGGGCGCTGTCGCCGCTGGCGTACGCCGCATCGAGGCGCTGACCGGAGAGGCGGCCAGAAAGCATCTCGACGAACAGGACAGGCGGCTGAAGGCGGTCGCTGCCACGCTGAAGATTTCGCCGGCCGACGTGCCGGCCCGCGTCGAGGCGCTGCTTGACGAGCGCAAGAAGCTTGAGAAGGACCTGACCGAGGCGCGCAAGAAGCTGGCGCTGGGCGACCGCTCGCCAGCCGGCGTGCCTGCGGAAAACGAAACCATTGCCGGTGTCGGTTTTCTCGGCAAGGCGGTATCGGGCGTCGCGCCAAAGGATTTGAAGCCGTTGGCCGATGCCGGCAAGAAGTCGCTCGGCTCCGGCGTCGTCGTCTTCGTTGGCGCCGGCGAGGACAACAAGGCGAGCGTCGTGGTCGGCGTCACCGACGACCTGACCGGCCGCTTCAGCGCCGTCGATCTGGTCCGCGTGGCATCCGCGGCATTGGGCGGGCAGGGCGGCGGCGGTCGACCCGATATGGCCCAGGCCGGCGGCCCGGATGCCTCGAAGGCCGAGAACGCGATCGCTGCAGTGAAAGCGGCGCTGGAAGCGGCGTGAACATGTGCCAGTAGGGCGGGCCGAAATGGCGGCGGGGATAATGTGACCACGTTGACGATGTATCAAGTCGACGCGTTTGCCGAACGGGCTTTCCAGGGCAACCCTACGAGCTTCCGCAATTTCGAAAACCTGTTTGTCGAGCTTGTCGACGAGGCATCCGTACGGTCATTCGTTCCCGATCTGCTTAGGATCGGAACCCTTCATCCTCTTGGCCTGGTCATTACCGCGCCTGGGCGAGCCCATGATTTCGTCTCGCGTGATTTCGTGCCCGGAGCGGGCATTCCCGAGGATCCGGTGACTGGGTCAACTCATGCGACACTGGTGCCTTACTGGTCTGAAAAACTCGGCAAGACGCATCTGTCGGCATTCCAATGTTCGCAGCGCGGCGGGCATTTGCTGTGTGACCTGGCTGGAGATCGCGTGCTGATCGCAGGTCGTGCGAAGACCTTCATGAAGGCGGAAATCTACCTTCCCGAATGAGCAGCTGCCATTCGCCTCACCCTGCCTTTTTAGTTCCGGAAAAGGTTGGACGCTGAGCGATGCGGTCCCACCATGCCCGAATATCGGGAAACTCGGCCAGCAGCTTCCGCCCTTCGGCGACCTTGACGAAATAGCCGATGATTGGCGCGGCATGCAGGTCGGCGAGCGTCAGTTGCTCGCCCAACAGCCATGGCCCCTCGGCTTTCAGCGATGAGAGCGCCCGTAGTGTCGTTCTCGCCTGCCGAAGTCCGGCGGCGATCAAAGCCTCGTCAGGCGCCGTCTTCTCCAGCCGCTCGACAGCGACATCCCAGACCATGGCCCGATAGGCATAGGCGTCGAGCAGGCCGATGATCTGGTTCATGGTTGCGCGAGGCCGAACTTCGACCGGTTGCAACGCCGGGCCATCAAAGGCCCCGTCGACATAACGGGCAATCGCGCTGGTCTCGTATAGGCGGAACCCGTCATGCTCGAAGGCAGGGATGCGGCCGACGGGTGATGGTCGAAATACCAGCCCGAAATGCCGTCCACCGCAAAGATGTCGACCGGCACAAGTTCGTAGTCGATGCCTTTTTCCGCGAGCGCGAGGCGGACGATGCGCACGTAGACGCTATAGTCCGCCCCGTAGACGACCGGTTTGCTCATGATGCTCACTACAGCGCGCGTCTTTTCATACGCGCAAAGGACGCTGTAGCACTTTGATTTTGCGCATGATCCTGTCCGAAAATGATTCCGGTTTTCAGGGTCATGCGTCAGGCCATCGCCTTCTGCAGGTTCTCGTCGATCTTGTCGAGGAAGCCGGTGGTCGAAAGCCATGGCTGGTCGGGACCGATCAGCAGCGACAGATCCTTGGTCATGAAGCCAGCCTCGACGGTCTGGATGCAGACCCTTTCCAGCGTCTCGGCAAAACGCTTCAACTCGGCATTGTCGTCGAGCTTGGCGCGATGGGCGAGGCCGCGTGTCCAGGCGAAGATCGACGCGATCGAATTGGTCGAGGTTTCCTCGCCCTTCTGATGCTGGCGATAGTGACGGGTGACGGTGCCATGTGCGGCCTCCGCCTCCACGGTCTTGCCATCCGGCGTCATCAGCACCGATGTCATCAGGCCGAGCGAACCGAAGCCTTGCGCCACAGTGTCCGACTGCACGTCGCCATCATAGTTCTTGCAGGCCCAGACATAGCCGCCCGACCATTTCAGGCTGGAGGCGACCATGTCGTCGATCAGCCGATGCTCGTACCAGATCTTTTTCGCCTTGAATTCGGCTTCGAACTCGGCCTCGTAGACTTCCTGGAAAATGTCCTTGAACCGACCGTCATAGGCCTTGAGGATGGTGTTCTTGGTCGAGAGGTAGACCGGATAATTG
>NZ_RZSX01000416.1:0-5389 GCF_004023105.1 Mesorhizobium sp. M5C.F.Ca.IN.020.32.2.1
GTCTTGTCGAAGGCTTCGCCGAGCGCATCGTCGATGGTTGTCGCCCAGCGCTGATAGTCGCCAACGCCACGCACCGCGACGATCTGCGTGTGGCCGCCGGACACCAGCAGCAACAGGTAGGGAAAATCGAGCCCGTCGGTCAGCCGCGCGGTCAGCGCGTGGCCTTCGAGATGGTTGATGGCGATCAGCGGCTTGTTCGCCGCGGCGGCGATCGCCTTGGCCGTCATCAGCCCGACGATCAGCCCGCCGACCAGGCCGGGGCCGGCAGTCGCGGCAATCGCGTCGATGTCGGCGAGTTCGACGCCTGAATCGGCGAGCGCTGCCTCGATGATGCCGCCCAGCGCCTCGACATGGGCGCGCACGGCGATTTCCGGCACGACGCCGCCGAAGGCGGCATGCTCCTCGATCTGGCTAAGCACGATATCGGACAGGATTTTCGGCGCGCCGCCGCCGTCCAGCGCCACCACGCTCGCGGCGGTCTCGTCGCAACTCGTCTCAATGCCCAGAACGCGGATCAATTCGTCGCTATCCCCTAGAGATTGTGCAACCAGTCTTTCCCCGTTAGGAGGAAGCCGGAAAACGGCCTCAATCTGCCGGGGGTTATCACGGACGGCGCGCCATGCAAACAACCTTGAAAATCGGAACACGCGGCAGCCCGCTGGCGCTGGCGCAGGCGCATGAAACGCAGGCGCGACTGATGGCCGCGCACGGCATGCCGGTTGAGGCATTTGAAGTGGTCGTCATCTCGACCAGCGGCGACCGCATCCAGGACCGGCCGCTGTCGGAAGCCGGCGGCAAGGGCCTGTTCACCAGGGAGATCGAGGAAGCGCTGCTAGCGCGCCGTATCGACATCGCCGTGCATTCGTCGAAGGACATGCCGACGGTGTTGCCCGACGGGCTGGAACTGTCCGCCTTCCTGCCACGCGAGGACGCCCGGGACGCTTTCGTCGGCAAGGCGGCGAAAACGATCGCCGGATTGCCGCACGGCGCAAAGGTCGGTTCGTCGTCGCTGCGGCGCCAGGCGCTGATCCGGCGGATGCGGCCGGACCTCGACGTGGTGATGTTCCGCGGCAATGTGCAGACGCGGCTGCGCAAGCTCGACGAGGGCGTTGCCGACGGCACCATCCTTGCCTATGCCGGGCTGAAGCGGCTCGGGCTCGAAAATGTCATCACCGACCTGATGCCGCTCGACACCTTTCCGCCGGCGCCGGGGCAGGGCGCGATCTGCATCGAAAGTCGCATCGGCGACCTCGATGTGGAAAAGATGCTGACGGCGATCCATGAGGTGCCGACCGGACAGGCGCTGGCCTGCGAACGCGCTTTCCTGGCAGCGCTCGACGGGTCGTGCCGCACGCCGATCGCCGGCCATGCGACGATATCGGGCGGAACGGTTTTCTTTGCCGGCCTGATAATCTCGCCGGACGGTACGCAGTCCCATGAGGTCAAGGCGGAAGGCCCGGTGCAGGATGCCGCCCACATCGGCGAGGATGCCGCCAGGACCGTACGGGCCAAGGCCGGCGAAAAATTCTTCGACGGCTGGGCCTGACATGGTTCGTGTCCTGGTGACGAGGCCGGAACCGGGCGCCTCGCGCACGGCGCAGCGGCTTTTGGACCAGGGTTTTCAGCCGATCCTGCTGCCATTGACCGAAACGGTCGCTCTGCCGGTCGATGCGGACGGGGTCGCAAACAATGCCGTGGCCGTTGCCGTCACCAGCGCCAATGCCGTGCGCCACGCGCCGAAAGAAATCATCGCAGCGCTCGCCGGCTTGCCCTGCCATGCCGTCGGGAAAAGGACCGCGGAAGCGGCCCACACTGCGGGATTCTTCTCCGTCGGCGAAGGCCCCGGCGATGCCCAGGCGCTGGCGGATGCGCTTGCCGGCGGCTACGCCGGACAGACCATCGTCTATCTGTGCGGGCGCGTGCGGTTTTCGGGTTTCGAGCAGCGGCTGCAGGCGGCAGGCGTTCACGTCCGCACCGTCGAGACCTATGATACCGTCGCGCTGGACTGTTCCGACGAAGCCGTTCTTGCGCGCTTGTCCGGCCTGCCGGTCGAGGCGGTGCTGCTCTATTCGGGCAACGCGGCCACAGCGATGCAGGCACTGGCCGGCCGGCCGGCGCTGCTTGGCGTTTTTGAGAGGACAATTTTTTTCGCCTTGTCGGCGCGCATTGCCGCGGCGTTGGACGATGTCGCCGGCGACAGGATCCGGATAGCGCCTGAGCCCAGCGAAGATGCGCTGCTGGGCCTTTTGCAGGCGCGGCGCTGAACCGGCGCCTGCCGCTGCTGCCTGCCCGTCCCGGGCGTCAGCGCTGGGGCGACTGCCTGGATCGGCATGTTTGTTCTTGCTTTGTGCCGGCAGCTGTGCTAAGAAAATGCCTGTCGTGCCCATTCGCGACGACGACCCGCCGCCAAGGCGGGTTTTTTGTTTCTGATCTCCCTGAAGCGCAGATACGGCCCCTGCGGCGTTTTGCCAAAACTGACCTCGAAGCCACGGGCGTCATCACGCCGCCCCTTTTCACCGCTCGGTGATGTGCTAGACCCTTTCTGAACCATCCCGAAGCGAAATTTGCGGAGCCCAAGCATGGTCAAGACGCCGAAGATGCGGCATTCGAAAAGCCGTCGTGAGCCGGTGACCATCGAGCTAGAACCCGGCGCCGTCTCGCGCGTTGCCGACGAGGATGCCGCCAACGGTCGGACCGACGAGGCGAAGGCGGAGGAAGCGGCAAACGCGTCGCAGCCGGAAGCGCCTGATGAACCCGTGCATGCCGATCAGACCGATATCGAGCCGTGGGAACATGCCGACGCGGCCCCGCCGGCCGGCTCGGAAGAGCCGGCAGAGGGCGGCGCCAAAGGTGCCGAAGGACCCAAACCGACTTATCCGGCCGGTTCGGAGGCGTCGGCGAACCGGGCCTTCGACTACAGTTTCGACGACGCATCCGCCAAAGCCAGCGGGACGGGGACCAGCAGCGGGACCGATGAAGCGCCGAAAGAAACCCAGACAGGGAATGAATACATGGCGCAGCCGAAGCGTGGCGGCATCAACGGCATCGCTGCCAGCATTATCGGCGGCGTCATCGCGCTCGCCGCCGCCGGAGGGCTGCAGTTTGCCGGCTTGCTCGGCGCGCCAGGGGCTGGCGATGTCTCCTCGGGCGGCGTATCGCTCGATGGCATCAATGGCGAAATCGCTTCGCTAAAGAGCGAGATCGCCGGGCTCAAGGATACAGCCGGCAACAATGATGCATCGGCCAAGGTGGACGGGCTGTCGTCGGCCCTGGATCAGGTCAAGACGGATGTCGCTGCGCTGAAATCGGCGGTCGAGCAGGGTGGAGCAGGCGACAGTGCCGGGCTTGCAGCCCTTGGCGACAAGGTCAGGCAGATCGAGACGGAGATTGCGGCTCTTGGCCAAACCGGCAATACGGCGCCGGTCGATCTCGGCCCGCTCAACGAAAAGCTGGTCGGGCTCGACGCACTGGTGAAATCCGCCGGCGAGACGGCGAAAGCGCAGGAAGGCCGGCTTGCGGCGCTGGAACAATCCGTGTCGCAGCTTTCCGACAAGCTCGAGGCACAGGCAGCGCAACCGAAGATCGCGCTCGCCATTGCCGCATCGGCGCTGAAGGCAGCACTCGACCGCGGTGCGCCTTTCGCGGCCGAACTCGAAACCTTTGCGGCGATTTCACCCGATGCACCGGAGCTCGCGACCTTGCGTAGCTACGCCGAGAAGGGCGTTCCGACTCGGGCTGAGATCGCCGCCGAAATGCCCGCCGCGGCCAATGCCATGGTCGCTGCCTCGGAGCCCGTCGACCAGAATGCCGGCTTCCTGCAAAACCTGTTGTCGAGCGCCGAATCGCTGGTCAAGGTCCGGCCGATCGGCGCCGTCGAAGGCGCCGGGGCGCCGGAAACCGTCGCGCGTATGGAGGTGGCGGTCAACCAGGGCGACTACGCCAAGGCGCTCGGCGAATACGACACACTGCCCGAGGCGGCCAAGGCCGCCGGCGCCGAATTTGCCGGCAAACTGAAGGCGCGGACCGAAGTCGAGACGCAGATCGAGGCGCTGATCGCCAGTGCGATGAAGGCGTGAGGAAAACCCGATGATTCGCATTCTGCTTTTCCTCGCCGTCGTTTTCGTGCTCGGGCTGGGTTTCGCCTGGCTGGCTGACCGGCCGGGCGAGATGGTCGTCACCTTCAGCGGCTATCAATACCAGGTCAGCCTGATGGTGGCGGCGGTGGCGGTTGTCGCCGTGGTCGCCGCGGTGATGATCGTCTGGTGGCTGCTAAAGGCGCTGTGGAACAGCCCCTACACCATATCGCGCTATTTCCGCGTGCGCCGTCGCGACCGTGGCTATCAGGCGCTGTCGACCGGCATGATCGCCGCCGGGGCCGGTGACGGAGCGCTCGCCCGCAAGAAGACCAAGGAAGCGGCAAAGCTCATTCGCTCCGACCAGGAGCCGCTGATCCACCTGCTCGAGGCGCAAGCCTCGCTGCTCGAAGGCGACCATGAGGGTGCCCGCGAAAAGTTCGAGACCATGCTCGACGATCCCGAAATGCGGCTGCTCGGCCTGCGCGGGCTCTACCTCGAGGCCGAACGCCTCGGCGATCGCAACGCGGCGCGGCACTATGCCGGCCGCGCCGCCGCGATGGCGCCGCAGCTGGCCTGGGCCGCCGAATCGACGCTGGAAGATCTGACCGGGCGCGGCGACTGGGACGGCGCGCTGAAACTGGTCGAGGCGCAGAAATCGACGCGCCAGATCGAACGCGACGCCGCCAACCGGCGTCGCGCCGTGCTGCTCACTGCCAAGGCGCAGGCGCTGATCGACAGCGATCCCAATGCCGCCAAAACCGCTGCTCTCGAGGCCAACCGGCTGCGGCCGGATTTCGCGCCGGCGGCGGTGATCGCAGCCAAACTGCTGTTCAGACAGAATGATGTGCGCAAGGGCGCGAAGATACTGGAAGCGGCGTGGAAAGCCGAGCCGCATCCGGAGATCGCGGAGCTCTACACCCACGCCCGGCCGGGCGATGCCGTGCTCGACCGCCTGAACCGGGCGAAGAAGCTGCAGGAGATGAAGAAGAACCACGCCGAATCATCGCTGGCGGTGGCACGCGCCGCACTCGACGCGCAGGACTTTTCAACCGCCCGCAAAGAGGCCGAGGCAGCCATACGCATGGATCGCCGCGAAGGCGCCTATCTGCTTCTGGCCGACATTGAGGAGGCCGAGACCGGCGATCAGGGCAAGATTCGGCAACTTTTGTCCAAGGCAGTGCGTGCACCGCGCGATCCGGCCTGGGTTGCCGACGGCGTCGTCTCCGAACGCTGGGCGCCGGTGTCGCCGATCACCGGCAAGCTCGACGCCTTTGAGTGGCGGGCGCCGCCGGGGCGGCCCCGGCCCCCCCCCT
>NZ_RZSX01000417.1:0-5387 GCF_004023105.1 Mesorhizobium sp. M5C.F.Ca.IN.020.32.2.1
GATTTAAAATCGGGGAGAGCCATTTATGGCGAAGGCGGACGCGTGGGGCGCGCCCGGAGGGACAGCTTTTGAGCGGCGTGAGGCGAGAAGCGATGGTCTCGCCGGCAACGCGCGGCTCATCGCCGAACCCGCCTACCGACGGCTTCTGGCAGCCGAGCCATTGTTGCGCCGATCGATACCGGCCCTCATCATCATTTTCCTGGTCGTCATCGCGGCGCTGCGGTTCCTGTCGCTGATGAACGAGCGTGACGACGTGGAACGCGACGCCAAGGCGATCCTCTCGCTCGCGGCAGGCCAACTGGCCAGTTCGATTAGCGTGGATGCGAACTTGGGCTCAACGCCTGGCGCGACGCAGGACCTGTTGGAGGGCATCAGCCGTCAGGGCGCGATGGGCCGAAGCCACGTGCTTGCGGTCACCGACAGCGCGTTCAAGATCGTTGCCGTGACACCGCAATCGACCGGCTGGGAAGGGCGGTCGCTCGACGCCATCGCCCAGGGCGGTCAGCCGCTGTTCATGTTCGGCGACCGCGCCGGGGTAATGGAGGTCAGAATCGGCGGCCAGGACTGGTATGCGGCGGTGAGCCTGACAAACGGCAGGAACAGTGCTGCCGCAGCGCTCGTTCCGCAGGATGCGGTCTTCTACACCTGGCGCAAGACTGTTTCGCTCAACGTCACGCTGTTCGTGCTGACAGCCGGCGTACTGATCGTCATCCTCTACGCCTATTTCGGCCAGGCGGCGCGCGCCCAGGCGGCCGACCGCATTTATCTCGAAGCGCACCAGCGCATCGACATGGCGCTGGTGCGCGGCCGCTGCGGCCTGTGGGACTGGGACATGGTGCGCGGCAAGATGTACTGGTCGCGCTCGATGTACGACATGCTGGGCTATGAGCCCTGCGACGCAATGCTGTCGTTCGGCGAGGTCGACGAGATCATCCATCCCGAGGACGGCGACCTGTTCCAGCTCGCCAACAGAATCGTCGCCCGCGAGATCGATCACATCGACCAGGTGTTCCGGATGCGCCATGCCGACGGACAATGGGTGTGGATGCGCGCAAGGGCGCAGGTGATCGACCCGGAAGCGCCGGAGATCCAGCTGATCGGCATCGCCGTTGACGTCACCGAGCAGCGGCACCTGGCGCTGCGCTCCGAGGCCGCGGATCTTCGCCTGCGAACGGCCATCGAAAACATCAACGAGTCCTTCGTGCTCTGGGATTCCGCCCAGCACCTGATCATGTGCAATTCCAAGTACCAGCAGGACAACGGTCTGTCGGATCGCGACGTGATGCCAGGCGCCTCGCGCGCCGTTCTCGAAGATCGCATGCTTGCCTTCGCTTCGGAGCGCCGGCTTGCCAACACCAACGGTCAGCAAGGCGGCGTGACCTTCGAGCGGCAGCTTGCCGATGGCCGCTGGCTGCAGGTGAACGAGCTGCGGACCAGGGACGGCGGCACCGTCTCGGTCGGCTCCGACATCACCCAGATCAAGCTGCACCAGGAGAAGCTGGTCGACAGCGAGCGCCGGCTGATGGCGACGATCCACGATCTCAGCCTTGCCCGCCGGGCGGAGGAAGAGCGGTCGCGCGAACTGGTCGAGCTCAATCGCAAATACATGAAGGAAACCGAGCGCGCCGAGGCGGCGAACCGGGCCAAATCCGAGTTCCTGGCCAACATGTCGCATGAATTGCGCACGCCTCTCAACGCGATCATCGGCTTCTCGGAGCTGATGGAACAGGCGCTGTTCGGGCCCTTGGGTTCGCCGCGCTACGAGGAATATGCCACCGACATCAACGGCAGCGGCAAATATCTTCTGGGCGTCATCAACGACATCCTCGATATGTCGAAGATCGAGGCCGGCCAGTTCTCGATGGATCAGGAGGAAATTGACCTCTGTCCGCTGATGAGGGAAACGGTGCGCGTCATCTCGCTGCAGGCAGCGGAAAAGTCGATCACCGTCGAAACGCGCATCCCCGATTCCCTGACGCTGTTCGCCGACCGCCGGGCGATCAAGCAGATCATTATTAACCTGCTGTCGAACGCGGTGAAATTCACCGGCCAGGGCGGCCGCATTGCGGTAAGGGCCCGCAACACGTCCAGTGCTCTGGTCCTGACGATCGAAGACAATGGCTGCGGCATCCCCAAGGAGGCGCTGAGCAAGCTCGGGCGGCCGTTCGAACAGGTGCAGAACCAGTTTTCCAAGAGCCATGCCGGTTCCGGCCTTGGCCTTGCCATCTCACGCTCGTTGGCCGAGCTTCAGGGCGGCGCCTTGAAAATCCGCTCCACCGAAGGCACCGGCACGATCGTGTCGGTGCGCATTCCGATCAAGAAGTCGACGCAGCCGGTCAGGGCCGCCGCCTGACTTCTGTTGTCGTGAAGCGGTTGGAACTTTCGGAAACGCCGAACGGACAGCGCCCCCGATGCTTTTCGAAACAGCCGTTTGGCGTTGTGACGTCATGATCGTTTCGCACGAAGCAAAAGGTCGAAATCCTTTCTGACCTTTTGCGATGTCTCCTTGAGGTGCGCTTCCAGCACACCGAAATCCGGCAGGTCGGTAACCGCCAGAAGCAGATCCGAAAGCCCCGGCGGAACGTCGTCCCGTTCGAATACGCCGGTGATGCAGAGCCGCGTCATCTGGGTCAGCGCCAGATAAAGCGCATAAGCATCGCAAAGCTCTTGCCTGACCTGGACCTCAGCGAAATCCGGCGCCAGCCTCGACAGGACTTCCGCCGTCCCGGTGATTCGGCGGCCGGCTTCGACCTTTCCCGTGATCACCGCCACCTGCGCGATGAATTCGAGATCGATGAGACCGCCCGGAATCAGCTTGATGTCCCAGAGATCGCGTGGCGGCTTCTCCTTCTCGATCATCGTGCGCATCTCGGACGCCTCGGCCATCACCTTGGGGCTGTCGCGCGGCAGGGCAAGCACCGCCGCCACCTCGGCCTCGGCCTCGGTGCACAGCGTTTGATCGCCACCGATCGCGCGAGCCCTGGACAGCGCCATGTGTTCCCAGGTCCAGGCATCCTTGCGCTGGTACTTCTTAAAGGCATCGACATGGGTCGCCACCGGCCCCTTGTTGCCGGACGGCCGCAAGCGAAGGTCGAGCTCGTAGAGAACGCCCTCGGCGGTTGGCGCGGACACGGCTGATATCAGCCGCTGCGTTATCCTGCTGTAATAGTGGGCTGGGGCGAGCGGCTTGTCGCCATCGGATTCTTCGGCATCGGTGTCGTGATCATAGAGCAGGATAAGGTCGACGTCGGAGCCGGCCGTCAATTCGCGACTGCCGAGCTTGCCCATGCCGAGCAGCGCAACGGTGCCGCCGGCGATGCGACCGTGGCGCAGCGCGAACTCGGCGATGACCGCCTGCAGCGCCGCTTCGATGGTGAGATCGGCCAGATCGGAAAAGGCGCGGCCGGCGCGTGCCGGATCGATCGAGCCGGCAAGCAGCCTGACGCCGATTAAGAATTTTTGCTCGGACGCAAAGATGCGCAAGCGGTCGAGCACGTCCTCATAGTCTCTGTCGCCTTCGAGGAAGGCGGCGAGACGGCCGGACAGATAGGCGCGGTCCGGCAGTTCGGTCAAAAGGGCCGGATCAAGCAGGCCGTCAAACACGTGCGGCCGGCGCGTGATGATGGCGGCCAGCCGGGGAGCCGCGCCCATGATCGTCGCCAGCAGCTTCAGCAGAGCCGGATTGGACTGGAGCAGCGAGAAGAGCTGGATGCCGGCGGGCAGGCCGGCGAGGAATTCGTCGAAGCGCATCAACGCCTCGTCCGCCCGGCGCGTCTGACCGAAGGATTGCAGCAGCGCCGGCGTCAGTTCGGTCAGCCGCTCGCGCGCCTCGGCCGACTGGGTGACGCGATAGCGGCCGAAATGCCAGCCGCGGATAACCCGGCAGATGTCGCTCGCCCGCTGAAATCCCAGTCTCTGCAGGGTCTGCAACGTATCGGGGTCATCGACATCGCCGGTAAAGACCAGATTGCCGATGCCGGCCGAAAGCTCCGGCGCGGTTTCAAAAAGCGCGGCGTAGTGACGTTCGACCTGATGGAGTGCGGCGCGGAAGGCCTCGGCAAAGACGGCCGCATCGGCAAAACCGAGCATTCGGGCAATGCGTTCGAGCCCTTCGTCATCTTCCGGCAGTATATGGATCTGCTCGTCGGCGACCATCTGGACGGCATGCTCGACACGGCGCAGGAACCAGTATTGCCGAGCGAGCGCGTCGCGCGCATCGGCCGTAATCCAGCCGCGTGCCGCAAGCTGGCCAAGCATCGGCACGGTCTCGCGGCCGCGCAGCTCGGGGAAGCGGCCGCCGGCGATGAGCTGCTGGGTCTGGACGAAGAATTCGATCTCGCGAATGCCGCCGCGGCCGAGCTTGACGTTGTGGCCCTTCACCGCGATCTCGCCGTGGCCCTTGTGGGCGTGGATCTGGCGCTTGATCGAATGGACGTCGGCGATCGCCGCGTAGTCCATGTATTTGCGCCAGATGTAGGGCTGGAGGTCCTTCAGGAACGCAGCACCGGCGGCGAGATCGCCGGCCACCGGACGCGCCTTGATCATGGCCGCGCGCTCCCAGTTCTGGCCACGCGCCTCGTAGTAGCGCAGTGCCGCCTCGACCGGGATCGCCAGCGGCGTCGAACCGGGATCGGGACGAAGCCTGAGGTCGGTGCGGAAAACATAACCGTGTTCGGTGCGGTCCTGGAGAATGCGGACCAGCCGGCGGGTCAGGCGCGAAAACAGCTCCGTCGCATCGAGCGGATCGACGACGGCTGGCGCCTGCGGGTCGAAGAAAACGACGAGGTCGATGTCGGAGGAGAAGTTCAGCTCATGCGCACCAAGCTTGCCCATGCCGAGCAGGATCCAGCCCGACCGGCGCGCCGGATCCTCGGCGTCCGGAAGTTTGAGCTTGCCCTGTCCGTGCGCGTCGCGAAGCAGGAAGTCGACGGCAGCGCGGGTGCACGCGTCGGCAAGATCGCTCAGCCGCCGTACTGTGATTGCAGTTTCAGCCTCGCCTGAAAGGTCGGCCAGCGCGATCAGGATATGCGCTTCCGCTTTCCATTGCCGCAGCTCCATCATCAGGCTGTTTTCAGAAATGCCTTCCGCCCGCGCCGCCTTGTCGATCGCGGCGCCGATCATCGCCAACCGGGTCTCGACGGTCTCATCGAAAAGCGCATCAAGGATCTGCGGGCGGCGGCGCACGGTGCCCCGCAGGAATGGCGACAGATCGAACACTGCCGCGAGGAACTCCTGACTGGCGCCCTTGCCCGCGAGAAATTTCGCGAGCCGGGTAAGCCCCTCTTCCTGCGAGGCGGAAGTGATTTCCGACAATTCCCGCCTGGCGCGGTTCTGATCCAGGGGAGCGAGCTTTGCCGCCGGCTTCAATAGCCAGTTGGTCTGTTCCC
>NZ_RZSX01000418.1:0-1826 GCF_004023105.1 Mesorhizobium sp. M5C.F.Ca.IN.020.32.2.1
GCGGCGGCCTTGCCGATCACTTCCGGCGGAAACAGCCGCGCCGCGAGCCACCAATAGACAAACCCGAGACCGGCCGCTGCAATCGTTCCGATCGCCAGAGCGCTGGAATTCAGCACGAGCGCGGCGCTCTTTCGAAGCTCTCGTCGGGCGCGAATAATGGCCGTCCTGACGAGGTCTACCGGCAAGATGGCTCTCCCGAACCTTGCTGCGCCGGCACCGCTGCCCTGCTGGCGGCTGGGCGCAGGACGTCCCGGTAGACCTGCTCGATCCGGGTCACGACCGCTCCGGCCTTGAGGCGGCCGACCCTGGCGAGGCTTGTCGCCTCCAGGCGGGCGAGCAAGGCGCGGTTCTCCAGAAGGGTCTGCATTGCGTCGGAAAGGGCGTGCGCATCACCGGGCGGCACGAGAAGCCCAGTTTCGCCATGATCGACTAGATCCGGCATGCCGCCGACGCCGGTTGCAACGACCGCCTTGCCGGACGCCATCGCTTCCATGATGACCGTCGCGCAGGCTTCGGGCCCGACCGACGGCAGTACGCCGTACAGTGAGCGCCGCCAAGCATGCATAATGGCGGAATGCGGCCATGTGCTGAAGACGCGGACGTTCGGCGGAAACTCTGTTGGCGTATCGGCGACTCGGCGCCCGATCAGGACCAGCTGCGGCGCCCGCTCCAGGCCGGCATAGGCTTGCAGGAGAACGTCAATGCCCTTGAGGCGCATCATGTCACCGACGAACAGGATGAATTCATCCCGGGGTAGCTGCCGCAGGCAGGGATTTTCCGGGCCAAGCACCTCGACATCGTCGGGCACGAAGTTGGGGATGACCTCGTAGGGGGCGCTGCCTTCGGTCAGTCCGGTGTGACGCGCCACCGCGTGGCTCACCGCGATGAAACGGTCCACCACACGCCGGGCGGCGAAGCTCGACCCCCAGTTGCCAAACGTGGTCACGGCTGCTTTCACCGCCCCGTAATGCCCGGCCGCGCAGGGCAGGCACTTCGCCGGTGCTGGGCCACTGCAGAGATGGGTGCCCAAGTGCATGAAATTCTTCTTGGCGCAGACAAGGCTGTAATCGTGGAGCGTAACCACGAGGCGTGCCCCACTCAGAACTTTGAGCGGCAGGAAGGACGCGTAGATCCAGTTATGGGCGTGGACGACGTCCGGCCTCTCCCGGGCGACCAGCCGCTTCAGGGCTAGCACCAGTTCGGGATCCGGGAAGGGTGGCGCGTGGCGGCGCTCGGGATCGGTGTGGAGGCCCGACAGACGCTGGAGCGTGCCGCGCAGGCGATGCACGCGGACCGCGCCGTCCAGCTCGGTTTCGGGCGATCCGGGATGCATTAAGGTGCCGACGCTCACGTGATGGCCCCGCTGCGCCAACGCCGCGCCGAGGTTGCGGATGTGCCGCTCCTCTCCCCCGATCACCGGAGGATAGAACTGCGACAGTAGCAGGATGCGCATGATCAGGCCCCGTTTCAGATGTGCGGCACCAGCGTCGAAACGCTGCGGTAGAGTCGGTTGTCTTCCGGCCGATAGAGCCGGGCATCCGCCTTCTGCGGGGTGGCCAAAACGGGCACCGGGATCTCCCGCGCCCAGCTCTCGCCCGGCGCGATGGTGAGCGATCGGAAGATGGCGAACGGTTGCCCGTCGAGGGTGATTTCCAGGTCCAACAGCTGAGTTTGAGGCTCGGCGCTCCTGATGCCGACGGTGATCCGGCCGGACTCGCCACTGGCCGACGGCAACAACCAGAACGCGGTGTATTTGAATTCCCGATAGGCCGCTTCGTCCCGGACGGCCAGCGCATAGGCTCCGGTCGCCACAAGCAGCGCTAGCA
>NZ_RZSX01000418.1:1836-5385 GCF_004023105.1 Mesorhizobium sp. M5C.F.Ca.IN.020.32.2.1
GCCCCCTGCCAGAGCCGGACCCGCGCCGGAGCCGGCCAGGCCGGCAGATCGGGAGTGTCGCGGCGGCAGGCGGCCACCAGTGCTGCGGCTGCCGTCACGCCCCAGAACCACAGCGCCCAGCCGAGCGGCGTAAGCGATCCCGCGGCGTTCAGGGCAAAGCCCCCGGCGATGCCGGCGGCGAGGCTTGCGCCGACCGCGTAGGCGAAGTGTTGCAACGCGGAGCCGGTCCTCACGCCAATGGCCCGCAGCACCGTGTGGCCCGAGACGAGGAACACCATGGGCGCGCCCAGGGCAGTACGGATGAGCAAACTGTCGCTGACCGCAACAGCCGCCACCGCGGCCCCCGCCCACAGGCACGCGGCCAGAAGGTCCAGCTTGCTACAAATTCTCATGCAATCCCCTCACGTCATAGATGACGATCCAGCCGTTGTCGTAGATGCGGGTGATGCCCTTGATGTCATTGAACTTAAGCAGCTCTGCGCCCGAGAGCGGCGTTCCCCGCCGTTGCCACGGCTCGAAGTAGAAGCCGAGCACCGGCGGGGCAGTGGACAGGCGCAGGTCCACCAGCAGGAAATCGATATCGCTTCTCACCAAGGCCCAAAACTCGTCAGGCCCCAAGGTCTCGTTCTCGAACACCCGCGAGGGAGGCACGCCTTCGACGAGCTTTACTCTCACGTCCTGCCGCCCGTAGCTTGCGAGCAGCAGGCGATTTATGCGGTCGGATGTGAAGCGGTTGCCGGCCCCGAGCCATGCTTTGGTCCACAGCGCCGTTTCGATCCCCATGGATTCGATCGATTGCTGGTCGGCCGCCACCCTGTAGTGTCCACGTAACGGTTCGAGCGCAGCGCTCGTGACGCCGCCCAGGACGATGACCGCCAGAGCAACGGCCGGTGCGATGCGGCGCCACCCGCGTAGCGTGCGGCTCTCCCAAAAGTGGACGACGCTCACCCCGACGACCAGCCCGACGCCGATGAACACGAACGTTCCCATGCGGTTGCCGATTTCCCATCCGCCGATGGTCAGCCGGAAAGCCACCGAGATGGGGAAGCCGAAGGCCAGCAGGCTGAGAAAAACGACGCGGCTGTCGCGCCAGCGCCTCCCGAGAACATCCTGAAGCGGACGCCAACCCGTCCGCGCGTCGCTCGGCGCCGCCATGGCCAGCGACCGAAAGAATCCTGTCGCCAGCCCAAGTGCCAACAGCAGGATTGCGAACAGCGTGGTCAGCCGCATGGCGAGGGGCTGCGGTGGCGCGCCGAGCTGGTCCGAGTTTGGGGCACCCGCGATCTTTCCGAGCAATGTCTTGAAGCCAGTTTCGACGATGGGTCCGAGATAACCTGCGAGATGGTTGCCCCGCGCCTCCATCCACAGGATTGGCAGGGCGATTGCCAGCATTCCCGTGAAGCCCACTGCGATCCTCGCTTCGCTCCGCATGGAGGCGTCCCGGCGCAAAGCCTCGAGGAATGCCACCGCTCCGAGGTAGATGGCGGCGTAGAAGGCCGCGAGGTGATGCGTGACCGAAAGGCTCATCAACAGCAGGGCGATCAGCCCAAGCGCCTTCAGCCGTTCTCGCCCGACGAGGTCCTTGGATGCTGCCTCGACGGCGAAGATCAGCACGCACAGCACGATGCCGAGACTCTCGTATGAGAACATCGACTCGAACAGGACGAAGGTTGAGCAGCCCATATAGGCCAGACAGGCGATGGCCGCGATTCGCGGCGATCCGGTGATGCTTTCGAAGAACAGAAACAGGGCACCGATGAACGTGCCCTTGAGGACGGCCAACAATAGCGTCCCCGCCACAAACAACGGCAATCCCGTCAGATTGACGATCGCCGTCGAAACGATTTCCAGGGCGGGATACGTTGGCCCGATCGGGAGAAGCGGGTTCGACAGAAATAGCCGCCGTGCCGTCATAAGATCGTCGGCTGCGATCCAGTGCAAGAACTCGTCGTGGCCGATGAAGCTCGTCGGGGAATAGACTACCTTGCAGTAGAAAAGGGCTTCGGCAAGCAGGAACAGGAGGAAGACGCGCTCGCCCCTGGCTGTTGTCGGCCAAGCTATGCGAAGGCTGGTCGGAGCGACCAGGAGAACGATACCGGGCCAGAAGAGCAGCGGCGCCACGTCATAGCCCCGGCGCCCGGCGGCGTGCCCGGCCACGACCAGGAGCAGAGCCGTAGCGACCGTCAGGCACAGAACCGCGATCCATCCGGAGTTGGCCCGTTGCGGCGGGGTATCGGCGCTGCCCCCGCGAAGGTCGGGACCGATAACGGCCGAGACGAACTTTATCCCGGCCTGGAGCGGGTTGATTCTGGTTCCTGCGGTGAAATGAGCCGCCATCATCAGCATCATGCCCTCGTCGCAGGGGGCCACGATGTCACGCCGCCGGAGGGCAAGCGGACCGTGGATCGGCTGCTCAGAACCTCACAGTAGACGTCGTTCAGCGCTTGAGCGCAGGCATCCCAGTCCGGCAGCGCCAAATCCGGGACCTCCCGATGGGCCCTCAGCTCCTCGGCCATGGCGGCGGCCCGCTCTTTCGGACCGGCGTCGGGCGGAATCGCCCTGCATAGGCCATTGGCGGCCAGCTCCCGCAGCCCGGACGTGTCGCTGACAAGGACCGGACGGCGCAGCGACAGGGCTTCCATGACGGCAACCGGATGGGCTTCGTAGTCGCTGAACAGCACGAACAGCGCGGCGCTCGCCAGAAGGTCTGCCATTTTCTGCCGCTCGGATCCGGGGATAGCTTCGATAGTGACCCGCTTCTCGAGGCCGAGCGTCGCGACGAGGCGCCGCAACTCTCCCTCGTACGGACCTGTTCCGACGATGTGCAGTCGCACGTCCGGTACCCTGTGGATCAGTTCGGGCAAGGCCCCAATCACCCGGTGATGGCCCTTATAGCGCTCCAGCCTGCCGCCCGAGACGATCAGGTGTGGATCGACCTTGATGCCGGGGCTCCCGGCTGGCATCGCGGCGCCGTTCGGGATAACGACAAACCGTTCCCGCGGCACGCCCATCCTCACGCTGAAGAAGTCGGCTTCGAATTCGGAGACGCCTATCAGCCGTGCGGCCCGGGCCACCAGCGGCCGGAGCAGCGCGTGCTGTGTGCCGCGCACGGCGTTGCGCAGCCGGGAGGAATGCCCGCCGCTGTGGAAGGTCAGGATGAACGGCAGGTCCCCTCGGACGGCCGCGAGCAGCCCGATCGGCGCCACGAAGGTGTTGTAACCTTGGAAATGGATCAGATCCCAAGCCCCGCGCCGGATCGCGGTATAAATGCCGGGCGCAACATAGAGGTCCAGCTCCCTCGGCCAGGCCGGCACGCGCCGCACGCGCATGCCGCGCATCTCCTCCTCAACCTGCAACTCCCCCGAGGGATCGGTGGTGAGCACGTCGACCGAGTGGCCACGCGCCACCAAGCGGGCACCGACTTCCTGCATGTGAGTTTCGATGCCGCCTATGAGAGGATAGCAGCGGGCGGCAACCATCAGGATTCGCATCGGGTTTGTCCACCGCCATCACAGGCCGTCGCGCTCCGCCTGTGCTGTGGGTGCACCC
>NZ_RZSX01000419.1:0-5367 GCF_004023105.1 Mesorhizobium sp. M5C.F.Ca.IN.020.32.2.1
TTACCAACCACGTCGCTCTGCTTTTCGTCGGGTTAATGATCGCTTCCAGCAGCCATTCTGAGACAGCGAGCACAATTGCGGCATTCACCGCGCCCAGCGGCCATCCATTCTCGCTGATCCTCGATTTCACATGGCAGAACAGCCTGGTGCTGCTTCTGGGCACTGCAGCCTGCGCCTACTGTCATGTTGCGTTTCTTGTCGAAGCGCGACAGCGTTCCCAAGCGCTCGCCATACGGCTTTGTGCTCTGCAGCGGGATCTCTAGCTCGGGGCACAGCCATCGCGCTCCCGATCGGCATTGCCAACAAGGCGACGGCAGCTCGGAATCCAGCTGAGCGCACAACCGATCTCTCGATGTCTGTCGCTCCTAATTGATTTTCTTGTAATGGACCTTGCCGTCAGGCTGCACTATGCGCTGGTAGGACGAGTTTGGGGCAGGGGGCAGCGCCGCCGCGATCCTCTTTTTGGGCGGGCGCGGCGATTCGACGATACTGGGTTCGGTCGCTTCTTCGAGGACGGTGGCTGCATCCGCCATGGTGCTGGTCGTGACCACGGAAGGCTCCGCGATGCTCGACATGTCGTCGTCACTGGCCAGGGGCAGCTCCTGTTCAAGCCGGGCAATACTGCCTTTGACTTCGTTGAAGCTGCCCTGCAGTTGACCGTCCAGTTTTTCAAAGCGGCTTTGAAAGCCGTTGTTGACCGTCTCAAGCCGGGCTGCGATCCGTTGCTCGAACGATCCGAGTTGTTCCAGCCGCCGTTCGACAAAGCGCAGATCGTTGATGCCGCGGTAGAAATAGACCGCGGCCGTTATGTTCACCGCCGTGATCAACAAGGCGCCGACGGCGACAACGCCGATCATCTTTGCATTGCTTGGTTTCCCCACGACAGCTTGCCCTCCAGTGTGGGTTGCCGGCCCAATGTCGATCGCTGGCATATCCGGGTCGCTGATCATCGTCATTGGACCACCACCCTTGCGCCGACCGAGACGCGCTTGAAAAGATCGATCACATCGGTGTTGGTTAGACGGAAACATCCCGATGTTCCGTCGAAGCCGATGCCCTTGGGATCGTTGGTGCCGTGGATGCGGTAGAGCGTGTCGCGCCCGTCCCGCAGCAGATAGAGTGCCCTGGCACCGAGCGGATTATACGGACCGGCGGGCACCATTTCCGGCAGCTCCGGCTGGCGGGCGCGCATTTCCTTAGGCGGGTGCCATTCCGGCCATTCCGTTTTCGCTCCGACCTTGACGATGCCGGTCCAGCCAAAGCCGTCGCGCCCGACACTGATCTGGTAGCGCAGCGCCTCGCCCTGCCGGGTCACCAGATAGAGTGCCTTCTCGTCCTTGCGGATGATGATCGTGCCGGGCCGTTCCGCGGTTTGGAGAGCAACCGCCTTGCGCAGGCTGGGCCCCATTGCCGGCAGCGGCGGCCGGTCCGACAGCGCGGACCGGGCATGGGCGAATTCCCAGGCCGGCATCCCCAACACCAGGCCTATGATGCAGGCGCCGGCAAGCCTCGGGACGATGCGGTATCTACCGGGCTGCGTCATCGAGCCGCTCTTTGAACATCCGCTTCAGGTCCTTGTTGAAACGCGCCCGCCCAGCCACTTCGGAAGGCAGGATGGCTCGGTTCAGCGCGTCGGTCAGCAGCGCATTGTCCAGGCTGACCGACTTGATGTGCGGCGCCTTGAAGATCTTCTCGAGTTCGCGGCGCGAAAAGTGGTTGCCGAACCATTTGCGCTTATGCTTGTTGGCGACCAGCGTGATGCTCGCCGCATTGCCGCGCAGCTCGCGGATCTTCGTGTAGAGCCGCTTGCCTTGCCGCAGCGAGGCGACGTTGAGCTCGAAGACGATGAAGATCTCGTCGCTCGTCGAAAGCACGGAATTCTGCCAGGGGGTTTCGATATTCGGCAGGTCGATGACGATGTCGTCGAACCGGTAGGCGACGAGGTCCAGCAGCCGGAACACGAAATTCGCGCCCTGCGGCTCAAACGGCAGTTGTGGCCTCTCGAATGAATAGAGGGTCAGGCCGGACGGGCGCGAAAGCCTGATGACGTCCATCAGTTCGACATCGAGCCTTTCCGGCTGGCCGATAATGCCGGCCAGGTCGAACTGGTTGAACAGGTTGAGGTAGGCGCCGCAATTGGCGCTCTGGAAATCGAGGTCGACGAGGCAGGTCGAAGCCGCGCGTTCGGTGGATTTCGACGCCAGGAATTCCGCCGCCGACAAAGCGAGCGTCGTGGCGCCGGCGCCGCCGCTGGCGCTGATGAAAGTGATGATGCGGCTCTTGGTGCCTTGGTTGCCGGTGTCGTGGAACGTGACCGCGTTCAGCAGCTCCTTGGCGTCGAGCGGCTTGTGCAGCCAGTCCGAGGCGTTCATGCGGACCAGGATGCGCGTCTGTTCGGAAGTCAATTCGTCGGAGACCGCGATCAGCGGCACGGATGCCCACAAGGCGCGGGCCGCGACGATGCCGGGCATGCCGAGCAGCTCGCCATTGGCCAGGTCGAGGATGACGATGCCCGGCCGCGTCTCGGACGGCGGACCATTGAGGAAGTCAACCGTCTCGGAAATCCGGACGTCGTAGATGGCCAGCGCGTCCAGCCGCGTCGCCACCTCGCGCTTGAACTGCGGATCCGACGAAAATAGCGCCACCTGCTTTCGTTTGGTCGGGAGGACCTTGGTGTTGATGGCGTTCATGGCGATGTACTCCTCAGGTCTTCGCCCGTGACCGTGCTGAGCATCGAGGGCAGGGTGAGGTTTCCGTATCCGAGCAGGCCGCCGAGGAAGAAGAACTGGAAGGTCAGGTTCTGCAGCCTGACGGTGATTGTCGGCACCGGCCCGCCCAGCCGGGTCTGATAGCCCAAGCCGGTGGCGGAATAGGTGATGACGACATTGTCGCGCCGCAGGCCTGAAAAGAAATGGCACATACCCGGCCGCTGGTCTGTCGCCAGCGGGACACAGGCGTCGTCATTGGTGACTGCCGTATCGCCGCGGAAGATACGGCTGAAATTGGCGGCATTGAATGTGCCGCCATTGCTGCAAGCGCCCGAGCCGGCGGTATATGTGCAGGCGAAGGGTCCATAAGCGGCAGCAACCACCGGGGCGCCCGGTGCCGTCGTCGGTGCGGCTGTAGCTAGCGCGGTGGCAATCGGATCGGAAATCGAGGCCAGACGTGCGCCGAGCTGCACGGCCTTGTTGGCAGCGTTCCACTGATAGAGGGCGTAACCGAAATCGACGAAGCCGAGAACAAGGGCAAACAGCAGTGTCGATACGATGGCCATCTCCACCGTCGTCGCGCCGCCTTCCGATTTTGCGAAACCCCTGATCATGATCAGAACCGGATCAACCGCTCCTCGTGAGAGCTATTTAGCGTCATGGGGCCAATGCGGACCAGAGACAGCATTCCGATGCCACTATAGGCCAACGTCCCCGCCGCCCTGACGATGCAGACCTGTGGGGTGGTAGCGCGATATTGGGTGACACCTGCGACCACGGCGTCATGGCACGAGCCTGAAGCGGCAATGGTCACCGTCACATTCGCCTTCTGCCAGCCGACGATGCGCGCACTCCCTGTCCCCGCAGCATTGCCGAACACCGCGATGTTTGTGGCGATATCGGCGCAATTGATCGCCGCCAGCCCGGCCTTGGTATACAACTGGCTGTTGCAGCGCGCGGCAAAGCGTGCGGCGTCAGACAGGCCGGCCTCCATCAGCAGCTTTTGGTGGATCATATTGCCGAACTCGAACACGCCCGCCGACAGGATCAGCATCAGCGGCGCGATCAGCGCCATTTCGACGAGAGCCGTGCCGCGCTGCTCGCGTCGAAATCTGTGGAGACGATGGTACAGCGCTGCGATCATCGCCATCACCGGTAGAGCTGGGCTTCGTCGCGAAGGAAATTGTCAAGCGTGCCCTGGCCGGCACCGCCGGTTACGTCGACCAGTTCGACCATCACCGACGCGTCCTCTGATGCTGACGGCACGGGTTCAGTGAGGAAGAAACTGCCGAAGGCTTCGACCGGCAGATTGGTGCTATGGCCGGACAGGCCGTTGCCAGCAGCTTCGAGTGCAGTGCAGTTCAGGATCGCGCCATAAAGCAACCGACGATCAACTGTCGTGACAGGCGGTTGGCAAGCTGCGGCCGGCGTTCCGATCTCTCCACCGGTCGATGCGGTCGCTACTAACCCGTTCGATATCTCGTACCGATAAACCTCATAGCGCGTTGGCTTGGTCGTGTCCCATGCGGTTGGATAGGCAGCGGAACCGAAGTTGGTGCTCCAATAGCCGGAGAAGTTCCAATTTCCGTCGCCCATCCTGCCGCCCAGATACGGCGTTGTCGCATCGCGCGGAAGGCCCATCGTTCCAGCTTCGGTGAATGAAAGTTGGTTCATGGAAGGGCATTGATTGGCGCTGCCTGTGGTCCGTATCGCGCCTTTTCGGACATTGGCGGCCGGACCGTATTCGGGGCTGTCGAAGTGGTTGCCGTTAGCTCCAATCCCGAAACGAACGTTGAAGGCGTCTTGCACCGGGCCGGCATTCTGACCGGTCTTCGTCGTTACGTTCGCGGAATTGTAGCAGCCAATCGGCGTCGACGTTGCGATCGTCTGGGCCAGTGCTTGAGCACCATTTCCCACATCTGGCGGAGGCTCGAGGAAGCCGAAGTTGCCCGGACCGGCCGCAGCCCCGTTTCCGACCTTCCTCAGTTCGATCAGCCGGCGACGGACAGCCGGATTGGAAACGGCCTGCTCAAGCGTATAACCCCCGGCATTGTTTGTCCCGTTCACCATCTCATAGGGGTTGCACATAAAGACCGGTGTGAAATCGCAGACGCCTGAGGTGAAGCCCGCTACCGCGACTGCCCCGACATTGAAGCTGTCGCTGACGCCGGATGTCACAAATGAGGCGGGAAAGATCGCGGCAAACCCTTGGGGAGCGACTGTCACCTGGATGAACCGTGTTTCCGCCTGTCCGACAGCCAGGTTGGCATCTGCAAGATAGTTGGCCTGATTGGCGGTTGTAATCTTGGTTCCGTCGTTGGCAGGGATCGCTTTGAGGAAGCACCAGGAAATGTTGCCAGCACTGTTGCAGCGCTGCGTGCCTCCCGGCTGACCGGAGGTGAGAGTGAACCTGCCTGCCGTGGAGAAGTTGCTTTGATTGTCCACGAGCGTCGCCATGGCACGTTCGGCTCGCGCCCAGGAACCGCTGCTTCCGTCCAGTTCCGCTGCCGCCGCGAGCGCAAACGCGTCAGCGCCCTTCTGAAGATCGTTGTGGAGGTTGTTTACCCGGCTCATATCGATTGCGAGCAGCGAAAAGCCGATGATCGCCGGCAGCGTGACGCTGACCAGAATCAGCGCTATTCCCCTCTGATCGTGCCAG
>NZ_RZSX01000041.1:0-15227 GCF_004023105.1 Mesorhizobium sp. M5C.F.Ca.IN.020.32.2.1
AGTGTCGCGCCTGTTCGGCGGCGTCTTCGGCCGCATCGACCAGCACGCCGGCGACCAGTTGATGCGCCGGAATGCCGGCGGCCAGCATGGCCTCGGTGACAGTCCGCCGCTCCCCCGTGCCCACCGAGGGGCCTTCCCCGGTGGTGCCGAAGAGCGTTGCGCTGCTGCAGCCGGCCCCAAGGCAAGCCCGGGCCTGCGCGACCATCGGAGCGATGGCGATTTGCCCGGATGCCTCGAAAGGCGTGGTGAGGGCAACCGAAAGACCAAAGCGCGAAGCCACTGCAATTCTCCAGATGTCGATGTGCAGGCAGTACTAGCACGCTAACATGTTAGCTGTAAATTGCAGCGGCGCCCTTTTCGAAACGACATCGAATATCGGCGTGAAGGAAGCGGATTTGGGCGGAGGCCGACTTTCCGTCAGCGCGATCCTACGGTCCGGTCGCGTCCGCGTAGATATCGAGGACTCGGGTGATGCTGCCGATCAGAAGCTCGTGCGCCAAGGGTTGGACCCGGCCCTCTGCAACCTCAGCGTCGAGCTGCCCCAGATATTGGCTGATCAGAGGCCGGGGAATATCCGTCTCGCTCAGCACGTCCAGCAGCGTCTGTGTCGCGCGCTGCGCCGCCGGCGTCGGCCAGTAATAGCGGATGCGGTCGCTGAACGAGAAATGCCGCTGCACGCGCTGCTCTTCCGGCGTGCCCGGATAGTATTTCTGCCAATTGTCCGGCGACGCCAGCATGATGCGTTCCATCGCGGCAGGCAGGCTTTCGCGCGAAGGGTCCGGCGCGAGCATAACGGCGATGTGGTTGAGCCCATACAGCGCTTCGCGAAGCGCGAAAGTCAGCCAGGG
Organism: Mesorhizobium sp. M5C.F.Ca.IN.020.32.2.1; assembly: GCF_004023105.1. NCBI lineage: Bacteria > Pseudomonadati > Pseudomonadota > Alphaproteobacteria > Hyphomicrobiales > Phyllobacteriaceae > Mesorhizobium > Mesorhizobium sp. M5C.F.Ca.IN.020.32.2.1. The sequence continues at coordinate 849 of NZ_RZSX01000041.1, forward strand.
GCCGACCTTGAGGATGGCAAAACCGTCGCGAACGAGAGCGTTAAGCGCTTCGGCCGGCTGGTAGTCGGTCGAATGCGCCTCAAAAACAAATTGCGGCATGCGGTCGAGCACGGCCACGAGTTCGGTCGCCTTGGCCGGCGCATAAGGCACGATTTCGGTGTTGCCGAATTCGACTCCCGGCTGAACGACGACGCCTATCGCTCGGCCAAAAGCGGCCTCGAGCCCGGCGCGGGAAAACGCTCGGGCGTGTACCTCCACCGTTCGCAAGGCATCTCCGGGTGCCGTCACATGCAGACGGTCGAGCGCCTCCAATGCACCGCCCGGCACCGGCACTTCGGTGCCGATGACGTAGACCGGTTTTTCGCCGCCTGCCCGCTCGACCGCCGCCTCGGCGATTTCAGCAAGTTCGGCCGCGCGCGCGGCGATCGTTTCGTCGGCAAGCACGGCTGGATCGTCGGCGCAGGCCATGCTCGTATCCAGATGCATCTTGGTGAAGCCGGCGCTCGCATAGGCGTCAATCATCGCCCCCGCCTTCTTCATCGCGGCGGCCGCAGCCATGTGCTTCCACGGATTGGGTCCGAGATGATCGCCGCCAAGGATCAGGCGATCGACTGGGAAACCCGCTTTCAGCGCATGCGCCTCGACGAAGCTGCGGAAGCCGGCGGGCGTCATCCCGGTGTAGCCGCCCTCGTGGTTGACCTGGTTGCAGGTGGCCTCGATCAGCACATCCGCGTGCCGCGCCGCGCCGTGGCGCAGGGCAGCCTCGATGACCAGCGGATGCGCCGAGCAGACCGAGGCGATGCCGCTTCTCTCGCCTGCGGCGCGCCTGGCTGCAATGTTCGCAAACCTTCGCGTCGCGTCACTCACTGCGTGTTGCCCGTGGCGATGAATGCCTCGACCGCTTCAAGCGGGAAAATGCCTTCCATCGGCCCCTTGCGGGTGACGGCAAGCGCACCGCAGGCATTGGCGATCCGCAGGGCTTCGGCAGGAGCCGCCCCGCGCAGCCAGAACGAGACGAAAGCAGCACCGAAACAATCACCCGCGCCGGTCGGATCGACCTCGTCGACGGCAAAGCCGGACGAGGCGATCACACCATGGCGATCATGATAGGCGGCGCCTGCGGCGCCTTTCTTCAGGACAATGCAGGACAGGCCACGGGCCAGCAATTCCTCGACCGCGCCCCTTTCGTCCTTCGCGGATGAAAACAGGAAGAGCTCCTCACCGCTCGGCAAGAAGATGTCGGCTCGCGCCAGCACATGGTCGAGCGCCGCGCGCATGCCGGACGCCTGCATGATCTCCCGGCGAACGTTCGGATCGAAGGACACGGTTCCACCCCTGGCCTTGACGGTCTCGATCGCCGACAGCGCGACCTCGATGGCGCGGTCGGAAAACAGTGACGAGCCCATGACATGGACGTGATCGGCACTGGCGAGCAGCTTTGTTGCCTCCCCATCGGTCTCGATCAGGCCGGAGGCGCTGTTGCGGATGTTGAAGACAAAATGCCGGCTGGCATCGGCCCGGTAGGCGACGAAGGCCGTGCCCGTCGCATGGCCCTTGTGAACCGCGATCGCCGACACGTCGGCGCCCAGCGCCCGCAGCCGGCCTATGTTCAGCCTGCCGAAATCATCATCGCCGACGGCGCCTATGAGACCGGCCGGCTGGCCGAGCGCCGCCGCCTGGCCGATGAAGATGGCGGGCGCTCCGGACGGGAACGGCCCAAGCAGCGGACCAGGCTCGAGAAAGCTCTGGTCGATCCGCTCGGCCATGATCTCGACCAGAATCTCGCCGGCACTGACCAGCTTCTTCATCTCGCGGAATCCCTCCCGGCGTTTCGCCCCGGCCTCGCTTCGGATGAACCGCGCGAGTAGTTTCCGGGTAATACGAATTCGAATTCGCCCACTGAAAAGTGAATACGGCTTGTGCTTTTTCGCGTCAATTAATAAATTGACGCATGAAAACTATCGAAATTGTCTGTAAAATTTCGCCTTGCAGTTGCGCGCTAGCGCACCGTATGTAGAGACCGGGCAGCGCTCGTGGCAGCGCGAGGGCTTTGATGTCGATGACGCACAAGACGATGGAGGATTTTGCTCGCTCTTGCGGCGTCTCCAGGCCGACATTGTCGAAATATTTCGACGATCCGACCAGCGTCAAGCCGGCGACACGTCAGCGGATCGAGGTGGCGCTGGGCTCGTCCGACTACCAGCCCAATCTCTTTGCGCGCAACCTGAACCGCAAGCGGACCCGCAGCATCGGCATCGTGGTGCCGACGGTCGCCGATCCCTTCTATTCCGAGATGGTCAGCCGAATCGAACTCAGGCTGCGCGACGAAGGCTACTGGCCGATCGTGATCTCCTCGCACGGCTCGCGCGAGCTCGAAGTGGATGCGACGCGAACCATTCTTTCGCTAAAAGTTTCCGGCGCGCTGATCGCGCCGCTCGGCCTGCGCTCCGACCATCGCACGCTGGAGAAGCTGACGCAGACCATACCGATCGTCTATTTCGACACCTATCTGGAGGGCGACACGCCATTCGTCGGCAACAACAACAGCCAGAGCGTCTCGACCATCGTCGATTATCTCTGTCGTTCCGGCGATGCCCCGGTCTATTTCGACATCCCGCACGTCAACCACAATTCGCGCGAACGCCTGGACAGCTATGTCGGCGCCATGCAGCGGCTCGGACATGAGCCTGCCATCATCGGCAATACCGATGACTACACCTGGGATTTCGAACGGATCGGCTACGAGCAGATGGAGGCGATGCTCGCCCGTGGCGGCCTGCCGGGCAGGACCATTCTGTGCGCCAACGACCGTCTCGCCTTCGGCGTGATGGCCGCCGCCTACTCGCAAGGCCGCAAGGTCGGCCGCAGGGGCGATTGCGACCTGCGGGTCGCAGCCCATGACGACCATCCGCTGAGCCGCTACACCTGCCCTGCCCTCACCACCATGGCGCAGGACTTTGCTTCCATGGCGGGACGCAGCGTGGAGACGCTGCTGGCCTTGCTGGACGAGGACGACACGGCAGTTGCCCCCAAGGTCAGTCTCGACGCGACGCTGGTCATGCGTCAGTCGGCCTGAGCGTTTCCAAAGACAGGATCGAAGCCGCGCCATGCGGCAACCGCTGCGCCGACTGCCTGCCGCGCCGCCGGACCATGGCGGCCCATCGAGACGAAGCCATGGATCTGGCCGGGCCAGCGGCGCAGGACGACCGGCACGCCGTCATCTTCCAGACGCTTCGCATAGGCCTCGCCTTCGTCGGCGAGAATGTCATGACCAGCGATTGCGACAAAAGCCGGCGCTGCGCCGGCAAGGCTTGCGGCCCTGAGCGGCGACACGCGCCAGTCGTCGATATCGCCGCCATGGTTGATATAGTGGTCACGGAACCAGGCCATGGTTGCCGACGTCAGGCCATAACCGTCGGCAAAGCGGCGATAGCTGTCCGCCGCCTGCGAGGCGTCAGTGTTCGGATAGAACAGCAGTTGCGCGGTCGGCGGGTTCTCGTCACCGCGCATAAGCAGGCAAAGCACTGTAGCGAGATTGCCGCCGGCGCTGTCGCCGGCGACAGCGATCCTTCTCGCGTCGATGCCGAGATCGCCCGCGCCATCTTGCATGAAGGAAAGTGCGGCGCGGCAATCTTCGATGGCCGCCGGAAATTTGTGTTCCGGCGCCAGCCGGTAATCGGGAGAGACGACTACGCAGGCCGCCATATTGGCAAACCACCGGCAAATCTCGTCATGGGAGTCGAGATTGCCGATCACCCAGCCGCCGCCATGCAGATAGAGCAGCGCCGGGGCAGCGGCCCCGCTCACGCCGTGTCCGCGATAGATCCTGAGCGTCAACGGGCCGCCGGGTCCGGTGATGGTGCGCTCGGTTAGTGAGCCGACCGGCTCGCGCTCGCCCTGGAGTGCCGGAAAGCCCTGCTTATAGGCGCGGCGCGCTTCTTCGGGCGTGCCGGCTTCGAATGGCGGGGCAGCCGCCTGCCGGTCGAGGTCGAGCACGTGCCGGGCCTCCGGATCGAGCAAGGGCAAAAGCGATGTCGTCATCGTAAGCGCTCCGATATCAGGCAAGCAGGCTAACCGCTTCGTCCTCCTGGAGGAGCTGCGGCTGATCGACGGTTGCGTTGACGGCGACGGACTCGCGGCTCGCTCCCGAAGCAAGAATCGCTTCCATAATCTCCAGTACATGCAGCGCAAGATCGCCGGACGCACGCGGCTTTCTTCCGGTTGCCAGTGCACGCGAAAGGTCGGCGACGCCGAGCATTCGGTAGTTGGCTCGGTCCGGCGCGGCATAGGGCCAGTTGCGCGCGCCATAGAGTTCGCTCTCACTGTGGAAGTCGGCCCAGTCGGCCCCACGTTCCGACAGCGAGACGGTGCCGCCGAACGTGTCCGGATCGGGCAGCCTGAGCGAGCCTTCGGTCCCATGCAGCTCGATCGGATGGTTAGAGTGCCTGAAGACATCCCAGGAGGCACCGAAGGTGACGGTGGCTCCCGAGCGGAACTCCAGCAGCGACAGGATGTTGGTCGGTGTGCCGACCTTGAAGCTGGTGTTCCGATAGGGGCCTTCGGCAGTGATCAGCCGCTCCTCCTGGCCTCGCGTCGCCATCGCCATCACGCGGGCCACCGGCCCGAGCAAATTAACAAGCATCGTCAGGTAATAGGGCCCCATGTCAAAGACCGGTCCGCCGCCCGGCTGATAGTAGAATTGCGGATTGGGATGCCAGTGCTCCATGCCGCGCCCCATCATGAAGGCGGTGCCGGTCACCGCGCGGCCGATTGCGCCCTCATCCATGAGGCGGCGTGCCCGCCGTCCGGCGGCGCCGAGGAAAGTATCCGGAGCCGAACCCAGCAGCAGCCCGCGCTCCGCCGCCTCGGTGACAAGGCGCCGGCCGTCGCTGGCCGAGGTCGCCAGCGGTTTTTCGGTGAAGACGTGCTTTCCCGCCGAAAGCGCCGAAAACGAAATGTCGAAATGCGCCGCCGGGATGGTCAGGTTGAGGACGAGGTCGATCTCGGGATCGGCCAGGAGCGCATCGACGCTGAGAGCCCGGATGTCGTATTCGCTCGCACGCAGCGCCGCCATGTCGGGCGATATGTCGGCGCAGGCGCGCAGCTCCACCTCACCGAACAGAGCCGCATTGCGTAAATAAGTCATCGAGATGTTGCCGCACCCGACAACGCCAATGCCGAGCTTAGCTGCTGATTTTCCTCGCATTTTCTATTTCACCTCCCGACGTCGCAACGCTCTGGCTGACCCAATGCACCAGCAACGGATCAGATTCGAAAGCCGCTTTACAGCATTTTAAATGTTGACGCGCGTAAAATTTTTATGGAACATGCGGAAATGCTGGCTGGGAGGCTGCCCGCGCAAGGAGGAGAAAATGACTGACTTCAAAAAAGGGCCGGTCTCCGGCTCGAAGCCTGGGGCGCATGTGACGATCGCCGACCGCCGGCAGTTTCTCATCGGCAGCGCCGGGCTGCTCGGCGCGGCGACACTTGGCCTCGGCACCGGGCTGGGCGTTCGCCGGGCTCGCGCGCAGTCGCGGGCCGAAATCAGCTTTGCCAGCGCCGCCTTCTTCGGCAAGGAGACCTTCGGCGACCTGATCAAGGCCTTCAACGAATCGCAGGACCGCGTTCTGGTCAAGAACATCGAGCTGCCGCCGCCGAGCTTATCGACGGAAGTCTATCAGGGCCTCGTCCAGCAGCTCGCCCGGCGTAGCGGCACGCCCGACGTCTTCAGCCAGGACGTGATCTGGATCGCCGGCTTTGCCGCCGCCGGCTGGGCGCTGCCGCTCGATGAGTACTTTCCGGCAGACAAGCGCAGCGCCTACTTCTCCGGGACCCTCAATGCCTGCACCTATGACGGCAAGCTGACTGCCCTGCCCTGGTTCATGGATTCGGGCATGTTCTATTACCGCAAGGACGTGCTTGAAAAGCATGGCGGCAAAGTGCCGGAAAACTGGGCCGACATGGCGACCATCGCCGCCGCCGCGCAGAAGGCCGGCGACGTCGATTTCGGCTATCTCTGGCAGGGCAAGCAGGCCGAGGTTCTGGTCTGCGACGCGGTCGAGATCATCACCTCCAACAATGGCGCGATCCTGGCGCCTGACGGCAAGTCATCGCTGATCAACCAGAAGGCCGCAGTCGACGCGATCCAGTTCCTGCACGGCACCATCGCCACGAGCAAGATCAGCCCGCAGGACGTCCTGTCCTGGGACGAGGAGCCATCGCGCCAGCCGTTCACCTCGGGCAAGGCGATGTTCATGCGCAACTGGTCCTATGTCTATCCGATCGCCCAGGACGCCAAGGCCTCCCAGGTGGTGGACAAAATCGGCGTCGCACCGCTGCCGTCCTTCCCCGGCGGCAAGAGCTCGGCCTGTCTCGGCGGCTACCAACTAGGCGTCAACGCCAACTCGAAGCAGCGCGAAGCCGCGATCGAGTTGCTGACCTGGCTGTCGTCGACCGAAACCCAGCATCGCATCGCCCTAAACTTCGGGCTCGCGCCGACGCGCCCGGCACTGTTCCAGGACGAGAAGATCAAGACCGAACAGCCGTTCATGGCGAGCCTCGAGAAAGTGTTCACCGGCGCCACCGCCCGGCCGATCACGCCCGAATATGCGAAGGTGACGCTGGCCTTGCAGTCGGGCATCTCCAAGGCGCTGGTCTCAGGCAACGTCCAGGCCGAGATGGACGCGCTGGCGACGCAAATCGACCAGATCGTCGGCTGAACCATGACCGCGGCGGCCACTGTTTCTGGCATTGGCCGGCCGCGGCGGTTTGGCAAGGCGCTTCCAGTCTCATTGTGGGCTTTGCTCCTGCTGACACCGGCTTTCGTGTCGCTGGCGTCCGTTTCCTTCTACCCGATCATCAGCGGACTTTATCTCTCGCTCACCAACACCTCGCTGATCACCCAGGAGAACGAGTTCTCGGGCTTCTCCAACTATGTGCAGCTATGGGGTGACGCCCAATTCTGGAATGCCTGGTGGCACACGATGTGGTTCACTACGGCATCCACGATACTTGAGACCGTCATCGGGCTCGGCATGGCGCTCATCCTGTGCGAGGCCTTCAAGGGCCGCGGCCTGGTTCGCGCCGCCATGCTGGTGCCCTGGGCGATGCCCACCGTCGTCACCTCCAAGATGTTCGGCTGGCTGTTCGACGGCCAGAACGGCATCATCAACTATATCCTGCTGCATGCCGGGCTAATCGATCAGAACATCAACTGGTACGGCTCGCCCGACACGGCAATGATGACCATCATCATCGCCGATGTCTGGAAGACCACCCCGTTCATGGCGCTATTGCTTTTGACCGGGCTGCAGACAGTGCCCAATTCGCTGATCGAGGCGGCGCGTATGGATGGCGCAAAAGGCTGGACCACCTTCTGGTACATCCGTCTGCCGCTGCTGATGCCGACACTGCTGATTGCCGGCCTGTTCCGCGCGCTCGACGCCTTTCGCGTCTTCGACCTCGTTTACGTGCTGACCGGCGGCGGCCCGGCCGATTCGACCGAGACGCTGTCGACGCTGTCCTACAAGGTGCTCTTCTCGACGCTGCAATTCGGCTATGGCTCCGCCGTTTCGACGGCGATGTTCGTCACCGAAGGCATCATCGCACTGGTATTCTGCCTCTATCTCATCAGGCAGATCAGGAGGGCGCAATGAACGAGGCGCGTTCACCGCTGCAGACGATCGCCATCTATCTTGGCGCCTTGCTCATCCTTGTCTGGTCGGGTGGCCCATTCCTCTGGCAGTTCTCGACATCGTTCCAGCTCGACAAGGCGCTGACATCAGGTTCGCCATCGTTAATCCCCGCGCCTTTTACGCTCGAGCACTACTACAACGCCTTCATCGAGAAGCAGCTGCACCGCTATGTCTGGAATTCGCTGGTGGTCTCGCTGGCCACGACATTCCTGTGCCTCTTCGTCGGATCGCTGGCCGCCTTCGCGCTGTCGCGGCTCAACGTCAAGGGCCGCTTCGGCATCCTGATGGTCATCCTTTCGGTGTCGATGTTCCCGCAGATCGCGCTGGTCGGGCCGCTCTATCTCGTCGCGACCAATCTCGGCCTGCTCGACACCTACACGGCGCTGATCATCACCTACCTGGCGCTCGGGCTGCCGCTCGTCACTTGGGTGCTGTTCGGCTATTTCGAGACGCTGCCGCGCGAGATCGATGAGGCGGCGCGCATGGACGGCGTCAGCGTTCCCGGCCTGCTCTGGCACATCATCCTGCCGATGTCGCTGCCGAGCCTGGTGACCACAGGCCTGCTCGCCTTCATCACCGCATGGAACGAATTCCTGTTCGCCCTCGCCTTCACCTCCAACATCGATCGCCAGACAATCCCCGTCGGCATCGCCAACTTCACCAACCTCTATTATGTGCCCTGGGGCGATATCGCCGCAGCTTCGGCCGTCGTCACCGTCCCTTTGATCGTGCTGGTGCTGTTCTTCCAGCGGCACATCATCGAAGGGCTGACGCAGGGCGGCATCAAGGAATGAAAGGATGAACGTGAAAGACCTGAAAGTCGGCTGCCAGACTTTTACGTGGGAAATGCTCGGAGGCGGTTTTGCCGGCGGTCCGGACGATCTGCTTAAAGCGATCGCTGACGGTGGTTATGCCGGCATAGAGATCACCGACACGATGATCGGCCGCTATGCCGACAGGCCGGCGGAATTCGCCATGGCGCTGGAGTCGGCTGGCTTGACGCTCGTCTCCTTCGCTTTCGGCTCGAATAGCGGCTTTACGCTGAAGGATAATATCGGCGCCGACCTCGAAACGGCGCAGCGCTGGATCGATTTTGCCGCCGCATTTCCTGGCGCGCTCGTCTCGATGGGCTCGGCTACCTCCGTTTCCGAAGGACCTCGTGACGACAAGTTTGCCATCGCGGCCGAGGTCTACAACAGGGCCGGCGAACTCGGGCGCAAGGCCGGCGTCGACATCGCCGTCCATCCCAGTTCCCACCACAACACGCTGCTATTCGACCGTGCCGACTACGACCGGATTTTCGCACTGATCGATCCGTCGCTCGTCGGATGGGTGCCCGACACCGGCCACATCTTGCGCGGCCATGAAGACATGATCGACACGCTCACCACATACCGGGACCGCATCCGCTACATCCACCTGAAGGACGTCGATGCCGGCGGCAAATGGGCGATGCTCGGCAAGGGCGTCTGCGACACCCAATCTGTGATGGATGTCGCCGGTGCCGCGCCACATTTCAACGGTTGGCTGGTGCTGGAAGAGGAATCCGAGACCGCCGCCGCCGATCCGGTCGCCGCGGTCAAGACCAACCGCCAGACCATGCGCGACTACGGCGCGTGAGGAAGAGATCATGATCCGGAAGCAAGACCGTCGCCTTCGTGTCGGCGTGCTCGGCTGCGGGCCGATCGCGCAGTTCGCCCATCTCGAATCCTGCGTGAAGGCCAGGAACGCTGATCTCTATGCGATCTGCGATGCCGCCCCCGACCTTCTGGCGCGCATGGGCGCGACCTATGAACCCGAGAAGATGTACGCCGACTACGATGAGATGCTCGCCGACCCGCAGCTGGAGGCGGTGATCGTCGCAACCTCCGACGCCTACCACGTTCCGATGTCGATCAAGGCGCTCGAGGCCGGTAAGCACGTGCTGTGCGAAAAGCCGATCGGCGTCTCGGTCGAGGAAGGCGAAACGCTCGCCGATGCGGTTAAACGCTCCGGCAGGGTGCTCCAGGTCGGTCACATGAAGCGCTTCGACCCGGCGCTGGAAGCGGCGCGCGATTTCGTCCGCGACGAGATCGGCGAGATCCTGGCGCTAAAAGCCTGGTATTGCGATTCCACCCATCGCTACACCAACACCGACGCGGTCCAGCCGCTGCCCGTCACCAGCAAGCTGGCAAGGAAACCTGGCGGCAATCCGAAAGCCGATCTCAGGCAGTATTTCATGCTCGCGCACGGCTCCCACCTCGTCGACACGGCGCGCTTCCTGTGCGGTGAGATCGTCGCGGTGCGCGCCCGCCTCAACGAGCGTTTCGGCGCCTATTGCTGGTTCGTCGAAACCGAGTTCGCCAACGGCGCGCTTGGCCATCTCGATCTCACCGTGGCTGTCCGCATGGACTGGCACGAGGGCTTCCAGCTCTATGGCGAGAACGGCTCGGTAATCGCGAAGACCTTCAATCCGTGGTATTTCCGGGCGAGCGAGGTCGATATCTTTCACGAGAAGGATGCGACGTCGCGAAAGCCGCTGGGCGCCGACGGGCATTTCTTCAGGCGCCAGCTCGAAAGCCTGGCCGAGACCGTCCTTGACGGCAAGCCGATGCGCGGCGCCAACGTCGAGGACGGCCTCGCCTCGATTCGCGCCATGGTGGCGATCGCCCGCTCGGTCGAAACCGGTGATCGCGTCGAGATCGCTTCCGTCACGGGAGCGGTCTGATGCAGATCGGGGTGTTCGCCAAGACCTTCCCTGGGAGCGAGCCGGCCGGCGTGCTGGCAGCGGTCCGCGACGCGGGATTTACCGTCACCCAGTTCAACCTGGCCTGCGCCGGCCTGCCGTCGATGCCGGATGCGGTCCCTGACGATGGCATCAGCGCCATCGCCGCCGCGTCGAATGCTTCCGGCGTCACACTGGTGGCGCTCTCGGGCACCTACAACATGGCCCATCCCGACAGGACGGTGCGCGACGACGGCCTGCGCCGGCTTGGCGTTGTGATCAAGGCTGCGGCAGACCTTTCCGTTCCCTTGGTCACGCTGTGCACGGGAACACGCAACGCGGACGATCAGTGGGCGTATCACCCCGAGAATGCTGCCCCTAAGGCATGGGACGACATGGCGAACGAGGTCGAAAAGGCGCTGCAATTCGCTGAGCGCCACGGCGTCGATCTCGGCATCGAGCCCGAACAGGCCAACATCGTCACCTCGGCGTGGGACGCGATGCGCCTCATCGCCAGCATGGGCTCGAAACGGCTGCGCATCGTGCTCGATCCGGCGAACCTGTTCGAGCAGGCGAGCCCCGCCGAAGCACGCGCCATCGTGGCCGCTGCGGTCGAGCACACAGCCGGCCATGTCGCCATGGCCCATGCCAAGGACCGTTTAGCCGATGGCCGCTTCACTACGGCCGGCCGGGGCGTTGTCGACTTTGCGGATTTTGTTGCCCGCCTAAAGGTATCGGGCTTCGACGGGGCGCTGGTCACGCACGGCCTTTCAGCCGACGAAGCGCCTGAGGTTGCCCACTTCCTCAAGGGACTGATCTGATGGCGCGTCTTGCAACTCTGCTTCGCGATGACGCCGCGCTTCAAGTCTCCGACCATGGCGACGGGCTTGCGGTCATCTTTCAGCACGGGCTGGGCGGTGGCGAGGCGCAGGTCGCCCAGGCTTTCCCTTCCGGGCCGAGGTTGCGGCGCCTCACGCTGGAATGCCGCGGGCACGGTGCCTCTGGGCTCGGCAGCAGTCGCCCGTTCTCCCTGAGCATGTTCGCGGATGATGTTCTAGCCGCCGCCGATCAGGCCGACCTCGATCGGTTCGTCGCCGGCGGCATTTCCATGGGCGCCGCAATTGCAACCCGCCTCGCCTGCCGTCATCCGGACCGTGTCGCGGGCCTGCTGCTGGTGCGGCCGGCCTGGACCTTCGACAGTGCGCCTGACAACATGCGGCCGATCGCCGAGGCTGCCGGCCTCATTCTCAGTCACGGCCCCGACAAGGCCAGGACGATCTTCGCGCAATCGGAAACCTCCGCGCGCCTGAAGCGCGACGCGCCCGACAACCTTGCCTCGCTGTTCGGCTATTTCGACCGGGCCGACGCCGCGCCATTCGCGCAGGTCCTCGCCGACATTGCCGCCGACGGCCCAGGCGTTTCCGCGAGTGACGCCGCGGTGCTTGGCATTCCCACGCTGGTCATCGGCAATGCCATGGATGCGGTGCATCCGCTGTCGGCTGCGCGCACGCTTGCCGCCGCCATTCCCGGCGCGATCTTTGCCGAAATCTCTCCCAAGGCGCTCGACAGTGTCAGGCATTTCGCCGAGCTGCAGGCCGAGATCACGACCTTCCTTCACGCCCACCTCAACATCCGGAGCCTCATTCCGTCATGACGATGAAAACCCTGTCCGGCCCCGCTGCCATCGCCGCCTTGCCGCGCTACCGGCTGCTCGGCGAGTTTTCGCTGTGGTCGGCGGACCTTGCCAATATGGAGCGCGACCTGAAGCGCATAGAACCTCATGTCGACCTGCATCACATCGACGTCGCAGACGCCCGCTTCACCCCCGGCTTCCTGTTCTTCCCGGATCTGGTGAAGCGGATCGCCAGGCTGACGGCAAGGCCGATCCATGTGCACCTGATGGTCGAAGCCGAGATCGTCGAAGAGCAGACGCGTCAGTTCATCGAGACCGGCGCCGACCTGATCAGTGTGCACGCCGAAAACGGCGAGGCCGGCCTGCGCGCCGTGCGGCTGGCGCATGAGCTCGGCGCCGAGGCCGGCGTGGTGCTCAGGCTGGAAACGCCGGTCGCTGCAGTCACCCCATTCCTGCCGAAAGTCGCGTTTGTGACGCTTCTTGGCACATCCATTGGCGTCAAGGGCCAGAGCCTTTCCGACCAGGCCTGCCCACGCCTGATAGAGGCGCGTACACTGATGCGGCAAGCCGGCCGGGAGGCGGACATCATCCTGGCTGCCGACGGCGGCATCCGCCACGAGACGGTGCCGCGCCTGCGCGCCGCCGGGGCCGAGACGGTGGTGCTCGGATCGCTGGCATTCGGCGACCCCGACCTCGCGCAGCGCATGGCCTGGCTGCATGGGCTGAAGGTCGCCGCCTTATGACAAGACTGGCCCTCGCCTTCGATCTCGGCGGAACGGAGCTGCGCGGCGCGCTGGTCGAGAGCGGCGGCCGCGTTGTCGCGCAGGTTTCGGCGCCGACGATGGCGATCGCGGGATCGGACGCGGTGATCGGGCAGATCATCGCACTGGCCGGGGCTCTTCTGACACAGCGCCCACAAGCGGATGTCGTCGGCATCGGCATCGGCGCGCCGGGACCGCTCGATCCCAAGGCTGGGATCGTGATCGCACCGCCGACGCTGGCCGGCTGGCACGACGTGCCGTTGATCGACATTCTCGGCAAGCATTTCGGCCTGCCGGTGCGGCTGGAAAACGACGCAAATGCGGCCGCGCTGGGCGAATGGCGCTTCGGCGCCGGCCTGGGCACCGGGTCGCTGGTGTTCGTCACCGTATCGACCGGCATCGGCGGCGGGGTCGTTGCCGACGGCCACATCTATCACGGCCGGCGCGGGCTTGCCGCCGAGATCGGCCACATGACCATCACCGGCGAGGGCGACCGCTGCTTCTGCGGCGCCGTCGGCTGTTTCGAGGCGGTCGCCTCCGGAACCGCGCTCGGGCGGCGTGCCACGGCGCTGACAGCGCCAGGCGACGGCTCCCTGCTCAGACGCCTTTCGGCCGATGGCGACGTTTCGGCCAGGCACGTCGTCGAGGCCGCACGTGCCGGCGATATCAGTGCGCTCGAGCTGATCGAGGCGGAAGCCAGGTGGCTCGGCATCGGCTTCACCAACCTGCTTCACCTCTATTCGCCGGACCTGATCGTCATGGGCGGCGGTCTTTCGAACGGTTTCGACCTGTTGGCTCCAACCATCAGGGCAACCGTCGAGCAGCGGGCCATGCTGGCCTACCGGGACGTGCCGATCGTGCCTGCGCAGCTTGGCGACCGCGCCGGACTGATCGGCGCGGCCAGCCTGATCCTGTGGGAAGGCGAACCGGGCGCGCCGTTGGCGATGGCGCAGGATGAGGACAACAAGGACAACGCGACCGAGCGTGCCGGCGCCAGGGAGACAAGCCATGGCTGAGCTCAAGCTGCGCGGCGCGCGCAAGTCCTACGGATCCGTCGAGATCATCAAGGGCCTTGACCTGGACGTCGAGGACCGCGAATTCGTCGTCTTCGTTGGCCCGTCCGGCTGCGGCAAGTCCACGCTGCTGCGCATGATCGCCGGCCTGGAAAAGATCACCGCCGGCGACTTGCTGATCGATGGCGTGCGCGCCAACGACATCGATCCGTCCGAGCGTGGGCTCGCCATGGTGTTCCAGTCCTACGCGCTCTATCCGCACATGACGGTGGCCGAGAACATGGGCTTTGCGCTGAAGATCGCCGGCGTCTCCGCCGCGGAAAAGGAACGCAAGGTGCGGGAGGCCGCCGAGGTGCTGCAGCTTTCGCATCTTCTCCACCGGCGGCCGAAGGCGCTTTCGGGCGGCCAGCGGCAGCGTGTCGCCATCGGCCGCGCCATCGTGCGCAATCCCAAAGTGTTCCTGTTCGACGAGCCGCTGTCCAATCTCGACGCCGCCTTGCGGGTGAGCATGCGGCTCGAGCTGATGTGCCTGCATGAACACCTGGCCGCGACCATGATCTATGTCACCCACGAC
>NZ_RZSX01000420.1:0-5361 GCF_004023105.1 Mesorhizobium sp. M5C.F.Ca.IN.020.32.2.1
CCGCCGATGCCGAGCGTGTCAGGACCGCCGATCGCATCGTCCTGCCCGGCGTCGGCGCATATGCCGATTGCGCGGCCGGGCTGCGCGCTGTGGCCGGCATGTGGGAAGCGGTTGAGGAGGTCGCGATCGTCAAGGGGCGGCCATTCCTCGGCATCTGCGTCGGCATGCAGCTGATGTCGGAGCGGGGCCTGGAAAAGACCGTTACAAAAGGTTTTGGCTGGATCGCCGGCGACGTCAAGGAGATCACCCCGGCCGATCCTGCGCTGAAGATCCCGCAGATCGGCTGGAATACGATCGAGCTCACGCGCAAGCATCCGCTGTTTTCCGGCATTCCGACCGGCGCCAAGGGACTGCACGCCTATTTCGTTCATTCCTACCATCTCGACGCGCAGAAGCCGCAGGAGGTGCTGGCGATTGCCGACTACGGTGGTCCGGTGACGGCCGCTGTTGTCAGCGGCAATCTCGCCGGCACGCAGTTTCATCCCGAAAAGAGCCAGGCGCTTGGCCTGGCGCTGATCACCAATTTTCTGCGCTGGAGGCCCTAGGATCATGAGTAAGAAAGGCTACTGGGTGGTCATGCTAACGGTGACTGACCCCGACGGTTATCAGCGCTACCGTGACGCCATCAGTGACGCCATTTCGCGCTATGACGGCCGCTATCTCGTGCGCGGCGGACAGGTCACAAACCCAAAAGGATCGGAATTTGACAGGCATGTTGTGGTCGAGTTCGCCTCTTATCAGACAGCGCTGAACTGTTACCAGTCGCCGGCCTATCAGACCGCACTACGGAATCGACTGGCGGCTTCGACTGGCCATTTCGCGATCGTCGAGGGCGCCTGAAAGTGTTCCTGTTCCCGGCCATCGACCTCAAAGACGGCAAGTGCGTGCGCCTGAAGCACGGCGATATGGCGACCGCGACGATCTACAATGACGACCCGGCCGCGCAGGCCAGGGCCTTCGAGCAACAGGGTTTTGAATGGCTGCATGTCGTTGACCTCAACGGCGCCTTCAAGGGCCAGAGCGTCAACAGCGCGGCGGTCGGCGCCATCCTCAAGGCGACGAAAAACCCGGTGCAGCTCGGCGGCGGCATCCGCACCCTGGCGCAGGTCGAGGACTGGCTCGATCGCGGGCTGGCGCGGATCATTCTCGGCACGGTGGCCGTGCGCGATCCGGATCTGGTCAGGCAGGCCTGCAAGGCGTTCCCGGGCAAGATCGCCGTCGGCATCGACGCCAAGGGCGGCAAGGTCGCGGTCGAGGGCTGGGCCGAGGCCTCGAGCCTCGGCGTCATCGAACTGGCGAGGAAGTTCGAGGGCGCCGGCGTTGCCGCCATCATCTACACCGACATCGACCGCGACGGTGTGCTGACCGGCATAAACTGGGATGCCACCATCGATCTCGCCGAAGCAGTTTCAATCCCGGTCATCGCCTCCGGGGGGCTTGCCTCGATCGCCGACATCGTGCGCATGACCATGCCCGATGCGCAAAAACTTGAAGGTGCCATCTCCGGCCGCGCGCTTTATGACGGGCGTATCGATCCGGCCGAGGCACTGGCGATCCTGGCGGCAGGACCGGAGAAGGCGAGGGCGCGATGAAACTCTCGGTCATCCTCGCACCCTATGACAGCGGCCTTTATCATTCCGGCTGTGGCCAGGGCCCCGACGCCATCATTGCCGGCGGCCTCATCGATGAACTTGCCTTTCGCGGCCACGATGTCGTCGTCGAGGACATCGGCGAAGTCGGCGATGCCCAGAAACGCGAAATCGCGACAGGTTTCGCGGTTTGTCGGGCAGTCGCCACCAAGGTCGACATGGCGCGCGACGATGAGCGTTTTCCCATTGTGCTCACCGGAAATTGCCTGACCGCCGCCGGTGCGGTGGCTGGCGATACCGCTGATTCGATCATCTGGATCGATCAGCATAGCGATCTCAACACGCCCGAGACGTCCACCTACGGCTTTCTCGACGGCATGGCGCTGGCGACGACGCTGGGGCTCTGCTGGCGCCCTATGACGTCAGCGATTCCCGGCTTCCAGGCGATCGAGCCGTCGCGGTGCATGCTGGTCGATGCACGCGACCTCGATCCCGATGAAAGGCGGCTTCTGGAGACGTTGCCAATCATTCGCGCCCAATGGGCCGATGCACTCGACAATGTCGGAAAGCTAAAGGCGGCCGGCGCGGCCCAAGTGCATTTGCATCTGGATCTGGATGTTCACGATCCCGATGTGCTGCAAGTGAACCGCTATGCACGGCCGGGAGGTCCAAATCCGGAGCAACTGCGGCAACTGGTTTGCGGGCTGGCCAAGTCGATCCCGATAGTCGGCGTCACCCTGTCCGCCTACGATCCTGCCTTTGACGCCAAGGGCGAGGTTCCGCCTGTAGTTGGGCAATTGCTTGGCGATTTTCTTGCCGCGCTTGCGAGGATCTGATGCTGAAAGCCCGCGTCATCCCCTGTCTCGACGTCAAGAACGGCCGCGTCGTCAAGGGCGTCAACTTCGTCGACCTGGTCGATGCCGGCGATCCGGTCGAGGCGGCCAAGGCCTATGACGCCGCCGGCGCCGACGAACTCTGCTTCCTCGACATCACCGCTTCGTCCGAAAATCGCGAGACCATCTTCGACATCGTCGCCCGCACCGCCGAACAATGCTTCATGCCGCTGACCGTCGGCGGCGGCGTGCGACAGGTCGCCGACATAAGAAAGCTGCTTTTGGCCGGCGCCGACAAGGTGTCGATCAATACGGCGGCGGTGAAGAATCCCGATTTCGTCGCCGAGGCGGCTGACAAATTCGGCAACCAGTGCATCGTCATCGCCATCGATGCCAAGAAAGTATCGGGCGAAGGCGAGGCCGACCGCTGGGAGATTTTTACCCATGGCGGCCGCGAAAAGACCGGCATCGACGCGGTCGAATTCGCTCAGCAGATGGTCGATCGCGGCGCCGGCGAGATCCTGCTGACGTCGATGGACCGCGACGGCACCAAGGCCGGCTACGACATCGCGCTCACCCGCGCGGTAGCCGACGCCGTGCGTGCGCCGGTCATCGCCTCCGGCGGCGTCGGCACGCTCGATCACATGGTCGAGGGCATTCGCGACGGCCATGCCGGCGCGGTGCTGGCGGCATCGATCTTCCATTTCGGCACCTACAGCATTGCCGAAGCCAAGGCGCATATGGCCCGCGCCGGCCTGCCGATGCGACTGGACTCCCCGGGTGATCGGCTCTAAAGCATGATCCCGAACCGAAGGTCCGCGCCAGCGAAAAATGGCAACCGGTTTTCGGAAAAAATCGTGCTTAAACAAGCAGATAGATGGCGCCATGGCTGAGTTTTCGCTCTCCGATCTGGAGACAATCATCAGGGAACGCGTGCATTCCGGCGATCCGGATTCGTGGACGGCAAAGCTGTTCGCACGCGGCATGGACAAGGCGGCGCAGAAGCTCGGCGAAGAGGCGGTCGAAACGGTGATCGCGGCCGTTGGCGGTGACAGACAAGCCCTCGTTTCGGAAAGCGCCGATCTCATCTATCATTGGCTTGTCGTTCTGGGCGTCGCCGGCATTCCGCTTGCCGATGTCCTGACCGAACTCGAACGCCGCACCGGTCGTTCGGGCATCGCCGAAAAGGCGTCTCGGCAGGACCGGGGCTGATCGCTGCGGAGGGTAGGAAACTCGATGGACCAGCTCGCCCCCACCGAGAAATATTCGCCCTTTCGTTTTTTCTCGGCAGAGCAATGGTCGCAGTTCCGCGCCGACACGCCGATGACGCTCGGCGAGGACGAGGTCCGTCGCCTGCGTTCGCTCAACGACCCGGTCGACCTCGAAGAGGTCAAGCGCATCTATCTTTCGCTGTCCCGGCTGTTGTCGGCACATGTCGAGGCGAGCCAACTTCTGTTCAGGCAGCGCCAGGCCTTCTTCAACGCGGTGGATGTCGTCAAGACGCCCTTCATCATCGGCATTGCCGGCTCTGTCGCGGTCGGCAAATCGACCACGGCGCGCGTGCTCAAGGAATTGCTGGCGCGCTGGCCGTCGAGTCCCAAGGTCGATCTGATCACCACAGACGGCTTCCTGCTTCCCAACGAAATCCTGCGCCGCAACAATCTGATGGAACGCAAGGGCTTTCCCGACAGCTATGACGTCGGCGCATTACTGCGTTTCCTGTCGGGTATCAAATCGGCGCAGCGCAATGTCCGCGCGCCGGTCTATTCGCACCTGACCTACGACGTCGTTCCCGGCGAGTTCCAGACCATCGACCGGCCCGATATATTGATCTTCGAAGGCATCAACGTGCTGCAGCCGGGCAAGCTGCCGAAGGACGGCAAGATTGTGCCTTTCCTGTCGGATTTCTTCGACTTCGCCATCTATATCGATGCCGAAGAGGAGCTGATCCATCAATGGTACATCGCCCGCTTCATGCGGCTGCGCGAGACCGCCTTCCGCGATCCGGACTCCTTCTTCCACCGCTATTCGCAACTTTCTCAAGCAGCGGCCCGCGCCATCGCGGAAGGCCTATGGGCCAACATCAATCTGAAGAATTTGCGCGAGAACATCCTGCCGACGCGAGCCCGCGCCGATCTCATCCTGCGCAAGGGCGCCAATCATCTGGTCGAGGAAGTGGCGCTCAGGAAGCTGTAACGAAGCGGTTAATGGTGCCTTAGGCAGTGCCCGCTATCGTTCGATTGCCAATTCCGGAGCATTTTGTGGGGAGCCGGTGATCAATATGCCTGCATTGCGCCGGCCTGACATTTCCGCCCGGCGCGGAACACTTGCTCCGCGCCGGCTTCTCAAATTCGCCTCGGTGGGGCTCGCGGCCACAGTGCTCTACGCGCATTGTGCCAGCCTCTTCACCAGTGCCGGGTCAACATACCTGCCGCCGGCCACAGCCTCCGTGGCCGCCTATGCGGTCGCGGCAATATTCTCCTATCTCGGCCACAAGTTCTTCACCTTCATGTCGGCCGGCTCGCATCAATTCGAAGCGCCGCGTTTCGCCGTGCTGACCGGATCCGGCCTTGCCATCGCCTATCTTCTTCCGCTGCTCCTCGTCGGGCAGTTCGGCCTGCCGGCGGCGATTCCGATACTGCTCACCTGCATTCTCATTCCGGTGGTCAACTTTGTCGTTCTCGAACGCTGGATCTTTTCCGGCCGATCAGCGGCGGGCCTGGACGGTGATCCGAAGCGGGTGCCGGTCTTGGGGAAATCCGATACTTGAAAAAGAGAGAGAGCGGCGATACGCCTCGACTTGAAAGTCCGCCGCTCTGGACGCGGCTTCGAACCGCTGCTCCTGACTATCGGGCCTGACGATCGCGCGCAGGCCTCGCCCTCGCAACGGCGTGCTCGACGTTGTCGGTGGCGAAGATTGGTCAGCGGCGAAGTTGGCC
>NZ_RZSX01000421.1:0-5353 GCF_004023105.1 Mesorhizobium sp. M5C.F.Ca.IN.020.32.2.1
GGCCGGAACGGCAAGCGCCCAGACGGTTCTGCGCTCGTCCGACACGCACCCGGACGGCTATCCGACGGTCGAGGCGGTCAAATATTTTGGCGAGCTTGTCAAAGAGCGCACGGCCGGCCGCTATTCGGTCGATGTCTATCATTCCGCGCAGCTCGGCGAGGAAAAGGACACGATCGAACAGGTGCGCTCCGGCGTGATCGACCTCAACCGCGTCTCGATGGCGCCGTTCAACGGACTCATCCCGGAAACCACCGTGCCCTCGCTGCCCTACATCTTCCGCTCGGAAGACCATATGCACAAGGTCATGGACGGGCCGGTCGGCGACCAGATTGCGGCGGCGTTCGAACAGGTCGGGCTGGTGCTGCTCGCTTTTTATGACGGCGGCGCGCGCTCCTTCTACAATTCGAAGAAGCCGATCAACACTGTAGCCGATCTGGCCGGCATGAAGTTCCGCGTCATCCAGTCCGACATCTTCGTCGACATGGTGGCTGCACTCGGCGCCAACGCGACGCCGATGCCGTATGGCGAAGTGTATTCGGCGATCGAGACCGGGGTCATCGACGGCGCGGAGAACAATTTTCCGAGCTACGACACCGCCAAGCATGCGGAAGTCGCCAAGTTCTATTCGCTCGACGAGCACACGATGGTGCCGGAAGCCTTCGTCATGGCGAAGTCGAGCTGGGACAAGCTGACGCCGGAAGACCAGGCGATCTTCAAGGCGGCCGCCAAGGAAAGCGTCGCCAAGCAGCGTGAGCTGTGGGCCGCCAAGGTCAAGGAATCGCGTGCCAAGGTCGAGGCGGCCGGTTCGCAGATCACGACACCGGACAAGCAGCCCTTCATCGACGCGATGGGTCCGGTCTACGAAAAGCACGTCAAGGACGACAAGCTGAAGGCGATGGTCGAGGCCATCAAGGCCGTGCAGTGATCAAGCGGCGGCGCGGGCATTCCGCGCCGCCATCCTTTTGCGGAGAGAACCGGTGACCTCCAGCTCAGAACAGAGACTGCCCCTGCCCGGCATCGCGCGGGTGATGTCGCGCGTCAGCACGGCGGCGCTGTGGATCGCCGGCGTCGGGCTGGTGCTGATGACCGCCTTCGTCGCCTGGCAGGTGTTCGGCCGCTATGTTCTGAACCGGTCGCCGAGCTGGACCGAGCAGGGCTCGGTGATGCTGATGAGCTGGTTCATTTTCCTCGGCGCTGCCGTCGGGGTGCGCGAGAACTATCACCTCGGCTTCGACGTCCTGCTCTATGTCCTGCCGAAAGGCGGCAAGCGTTGGCTGAGGATGATCTCGGACCTCGTCGCGCTCGCCTTCGGCATCGGCATGATCTGGTATGGCAGCCAGCTGGTTGCATTGACCTGGGGTGCCACCTTGCCGTCGCTCGGCATATCAGGAGGCTGGGACTACGTCCCGCTTGTCGCGGGAGGCGCGCTCATCGTGCTCTTCACGCTGGAGCGCATCGTGCTTCGCCTTTCCGGTGCGCCGATCGACGATGCGCTCGATGAACTGCCGCCTGCGGAAGTCGCAGCCGAACTCGACACAGCGAACGTGAAGGTCTGACGCCATGGAACTCTGGATACTCTTCGGCGTCTTCACCGTTCTGATGCTCATCGGCACGCCGATCGCTTTCTGCCTCGGCGTCGCAAGCTTTGCCACCGTCCTCTACATGGGCCTGCCGCCGCTCATCGTGTTCCAGCGCCTGAATTCCGGCATGAGCGTCTTTTCGCTGCTGGCGATTCCGTTTTTCATCTACGCCGGCGATTTGATGGTGCGCGGCGGCATCGCCAGCAAGATCGTTGCCTTCGCCGGCTCGCTCGTCGGCCACATGCGCGGCGGCCTCGGGCAGGTCAACATCGCGACCGCTACACTGTTCGGCGGCATTTCGGGCTCCGCGGTGGCGGAGGCAGCGGCGGTAGGCGGCTTGATGATCCCGCAGATGAAGGCGCGTGGATATGGAGCGGATTACGCCGTCAACGTCACCTCGATGGCGGCGCTGATCGCGCTGCTCCTGCCGCCGTCGCACAACATGATCATCTACTCGATCTCGGCAGGCGGAAAGATTTCGATCGCCGACCTGTTCACCGCCGGCATTATCCCGGGGCTGCTATTGGCGCTCGCACTGATGATCACCGCCTATTTCGTGGCGCGCTCCCGCGGTTATCCGACCGAGCCGTTTCCGGGCTTCGCCGCCGTCGCGCATCTCCTCGCTATCGCGGTGCCCGGCCTGCTGCTGATCGCAATCATCTTCGGCGGCGTGCGATCGGGCGTTTTCACGGCCACCGAGAGTTCCTGCATCGCCGTCATCTATGCGTTGCTCGTGACGGTGCTGGTTTACCGGCAGATGACCTGGGAAGGTTTCGTTCATGCCACCCATGGTGCCGTGCGCACCACAGCCATGGTGCTGCTCATCATCGGCATGGCGGCGGCGTTCTCGTGGTTGATGGCCTTCCTGAAAGTGCCGGCAGCGCTGATAGCCTCGATGAACGCGATCTCAGAGGATCCGCTGGTCGTGCTTCTCCTGCTCAATCTCTTGATGCTGTTCCTCGGCACGTTCATGGACATGGGGCCGACGATCATCATTTGCACGCCGATCTTCCTGCCCGTGGCGCAGGCCTACGGCGTCGATCCGGTGCATTTCGGCGTCATCATGATCCTCAACTTTGGAATCGGGCTGAACACGCCGCCGGTGGGCGCGGTGCAGTTCGTGGCGTGCGCAGTGGGCAAGATATCCGTCTGGGAAGCGATGCGCTCGATCTGGCCATTCTATGGCGCAGGCCTCGTGGTGCTGGGGCTCGTCACTTACATTCCGGCCATCTCGCTATGGCTGCCGAGCGTCTTCAAATAGGGGTTGGCAATGGCATCGGATACGGCGATCAGCCTGAAGGTCGAACGCAGGCCCAAGCTGTCGGAGACCGTGGTCGCGTCGATCCGCAAGCAGTTGCAGGCGGGCGAGATCCAGCCGGGCCAAAAGCTGCCGACGGAGGGCCAGCTGACCGAAACTTTCGGGGTCAGCCGCACCGTCATCCGCGAAGCGCTAGCCAAGCTTGCCGCCGACGGTCTGGTCGAGCCGCGGCAAGGCGCCGGGGTCTTCGTCACCGAGCATATCTCGACGATGTTCGGCACGCTGGCCGCGGATATGGGCAGCAAGGATTCGATCGCCCTCAACGTGCTCGAGGTGCGCCTGGCGATCGAGATCGAGTCCGCCGGGCTCGCCGCTATCCGTCGCAATGCCGCGCAGGAAGCAGCGATCCAGGAGGCGTTCTTCGAGTTCGAGCGGCTGCTCTTGAACAGCGAGCCGACAGGTCCGGCCGACCTTGCCTTCCACCGCGCGATCGCCAGCGCCACCAACAATCCGTTCTATGTCGAGATGCTCGACGTGCTCGGACGGCGCGCCATTCCTTGCGACGTGACGTCGCCGTGGTCCACCGAGCTCGCCCAGTCGGACGCCTATCAGCGCGGGCTGCAAGGCGAGCATCTGGTGATCCTGAATGCCATTATGACAGGCGATGCCGAGTCCGCTCGCGAAGCCATGCGCGCCCATCTCACCGCGAGCCAGCAGCGCTATCGCGAGCGCCTGCACGCACGTCAGAATTTTTATGCCGACTCGGTCAAGGCCGCGGCAACCGAATGACCAATGAGGCAGCCCAATGGGACAGCAATGAATCACACTGACAATCACACCGACTTCACTTCGCGTTTCGCCATCGACCCTGTTACTGCCGCGGCGATGGGGACGGACGAGCTTCGTCATAATTTCCTGATCGAAGGCCTGTTCCAGCTCGGCCGCATCGGCCTGACCTACACTCATTACGACCGCATGATCGTCGGCGGCGCCATGCCCGCGGGCATCCCGCTGCCGCTGGAAGCGATCAAGCCGACCGGGACAAAGAATTTTCTCGATCGCCGCGAACTGATCGCCGTCAACATCGGCGGCGCCGGCATCGTGAAAGCTGGCGGCCGATCCTACGAGCTGCAGCCGCGCGACATGCTGTATCTCGGCATGGGCGCCAATGAGGTGTCGTTCGCTTCAGTCAACCCAGCCGAGCCGGCTAAATTCTATCTGCTCAGCGCGCCGGCGCATCAGAGCCATCCCAGCCAGCTGATCCGCATCGGCGATGCCAAGCGGCTCGATCTTGGCAGCCAGGCGACCTGCAACGAGCGCTCGATCTTCCAGTTCATCCATGCCGAAGGCGTCAAAACCTGCCAACTCGTCGTCGGCATGACCCAGCTTGCGTCGGGCTCGGTCTGGAACACCATGCCGTGCCATGTGCATGACCGGCGCATGGAGGCTTATCTCTACTTCGACCTGCCGGAAGCGGCGCGTGTGTTTCATTTCATGGGCGAACCGGATGAGACACGCCATCTCGTCATGCGCAATGAAGAAGCGGTGCTGTCGCCGGGATGGTCGATCCATTCGGGCGCCGGCACCTCCAACTATGCCTTCATCTGGGCGATGGCCGGCGACAATGTCGACTATACCGACGTCGATCCAGTCGCGATGGAAGAGCTGCGGTGAGCGACCTTTCCGCTTTTAGCCTAGCCGGCAAGCGCATCCTCGTCACCGGCGCCAACACCGGCATCGGCCAAGGTATCGCCCTGTCGATCGCCCGCGCCGGTGGTGCTGTGGTCGGCGTCGGCCGTTCGGCGATGGACGAGACGGCGGAAAAGGTCGCTGCGTCGGGCGGACGCTTCGAGGCGGTGCGCTGCGATCTTGCCGACCATGCCGCTGCCCAGGCGATGCTCGATCGCATCTGGGACGAAACCGGACCGCTCGACGGACTGGTCAACAATGCCGGCATCATCCGGCGCGCCGACGCCGTCGATCTGACGCAAGCCGATTGGGACGACGTCATGGACGTCAATCTGAAGACAGTCTTTTTTCTCAGCCAGAGCTTCGCCACGCGTGTGCTTGCCGATCCGGAACGGCGCGGCAAGATCGTCAACATCGCGTCGGTGCTGAGCTTCCAGGGCGGCATCCGCGTCGCCTCCTATACGGCGTCGAAGCATGGCGTGCTCGGCATCACCCGGTTGCTCGCCTGCGAATGGGCGTCGAAAGGCATCAACGTCAACAGCATTGCGCCCGGCTACATCGAAACCAACAATACCGAGGCGCTGCGTGCCGATCCAGACCGCAGCGCCGCCATTCTGGCGCGCATTCCAGCCGGGCGTTGGGGCGGGCCGGAAGATATCGGCGACGCGGCCGTCTTCCTGCTGGCGCCAGCGTCAAACTACATGCATGGCGCAGTGGTGCCGGTGGACGGCGGCTGGTTGGCGCGATGAGGCCAGATGAGGATTTGGCGATGACTGGATCCAAGATATTTTCGCACGCCGGCGAGGGCGCATGGACGCCGACCCCG
>NZ_RZSX01000422.1:0-5347 GCF_004023105.1 Mesorhizobium sp. M5C.F.Ca.IN.020.32.2.1
TCGATATCTTGTCTGGCGCATCGCAGTAATGGTTCCAACGCTGCTGGTCATATCGGCACTGGTGTTCACGATCATCGAACTTCCACCAGGCGACTATTTCGACAGCCATGTTGCCGAGCTTCGGGCTCTGGGCGAAGCGGTGGATTCCGATCGCATCGAGATGATGCGCAAGGACTATGGTTTCGACCAGCCACCGGTCATTCGCTACTTCTACTGGGTCGGCGGGATGCTACGCGGCGATTTCGGCTATTCCTTCGAATACGAGATGCCGGTTCGCGACGTCGTCGGGGACCGAATGTGGCTGACCGTGCTGGTTTCCTTCGTCACGATCATCTTCACCTGGCTCATCGCCTTTCCGATCGGCATGTACTCCGCCACGCATCAATACAGCTGGGGCGACTACGGCCTGACTTTCTTCGGCCTTCTCGGCATTGCCATTCCGAACTTCATGCTGGCGCTGATCCTGATGTATTTCGCTAACATCTGGTTCGGCACATCCATCGGCCATCTCATGGACCAGCAATATCTCGGCGAGCCGATGAGCTGGGCCAAGGCGAAGTCGATCCTCGCCCATCTCTGGATTCCGGTCTTGATCATCGGCACCGGGGGCACGGCAAGCATGATCAGGCGGCTGCGCGCCAATCTTCTCGACGAGCTACACAAGCAATATGTCGTGACCGCGCGCGCCAAAGGACTTCATCCGTTCAAGGCGCTGGTCAAATATCCGCTGCGCATGGCCCTCAATTTCTTCATTTCCGACATCGGCTCTATCCTGCCGGCCATCATTTCCGGCGCCGAAATCACGGCGATCGTGCTGTCTTTGGAAACGACCGGGCCGATGCTGATCAAGGCGCTGCAAAGCCAGGACATGTATCTGGCAGGGTCGTTCCTGATGTTTCTCGCCTTCCTGACCGTCATCGGTGTCCTGATTTCCGACCTGGCGCTGGCGCTGCTTGATCCACGAATTCGTTTGCAGGGCGGCAGCACCAAATGAACACGCTTTCGCCGCTGCCCGCTCCAGGTGCTCCACTGCAACACTACGTTTCCATCGCGCCCATTGACCTGCAGTCGGTCGAGGCGATGACGCCGGAGCAGTCGAAGGTCTTTCAGGCGTCGCAGTTGCGGCTGATGTGGTGGAAATTCCGAAAGCACCGGCTTGCCGTCATATCCGGCATATTCCTGGCAGCGCTTTATTTCGGGATACTGATCTGCGAGTTCCTGGCGCCCTACGATCTGCACACACGCAACATGGACTACATCTACTCGCCGCCGCAGCGGGTGCACCTGTTCCACAACGGCCAGTTCGTTGGGCCGTTCGTCTATGGCCGCCAGATGACGCTGGATATGGACACGCTCAAGCGGAACTACATCGAGAAACAGGATGATGTTCAGCGGATCCGTTTCTTCTGCAAGGGCGACAGTTACCGGTTCTGGGGCCTGATCGAAGGTGACAGGCATTTTGTCTGCCCTGCCGAAAACGGCCAGCTCTTTCTGGCCGGCACTGACAGGCTGGGGCGCGATGTGCTCTCGCGCATCATCTATGGCGCACGCATTTCACTGACAATCGGCCTCGTCGGCATCAGTTTCAGCTTCCTGCTCGGCATTGTGATCGGCGGACTGGCCGGCTATCACGGCGGTATCTTCGACCTGATCGTTCAACGGATAATCGAAGTTCTGCAATCGATCCCCAGCATTCCGCTATGGCTGGCTCTGGCGGCGATCATGCCGGTAACCTGGAGTCCGATCCTGATCTATTTCGGCATCACCGTCATTCTCGGGCTGCTCGACTGGACCGGACTGGCGCGGGCCGTGCGTTCAAAGCTTCTAGCCTTGCGCGAGGAGGATTACGTTCTGGCCGCGCAATTGATGGGCGCCAAAAGCAGCCGCATTATCGGGCGGCATCTCATTCCCGGCTTCATGTCGCATCTGATCGCGACGGCGACGATCTCCATACCCGGCATGATCCTGGGCGAGACGGCGCTGAGCTTCCTCGGGCTCGGCCTGAGGGCGCCGATAACCAGCTGGGGCATCCTGCTCACCGAGGCGCGCAGCGTCAGCGTCATCGCGTTCTATCCATGGCTGCTTTTGCCGATGCTCCCCGTCATTCTCGTCATCTTGGCGTTCAACTTCCTCGGCGACGGGCTGCGGGACGCCGCAGACCCCTACAAGTGAGATCGCTATTCCGCCGCCAACTCCACCCGGTATGATCCTTGTCGGCAGCCTGTTCGGTTATTGCAGTGTTCATCGTTCGCTTCTATATGTTGCGAGACGCGATAGGGGTTTAACACGTCGCCCTCGGGTTTCACCCGTGAACCGTTCTGGTCGGGGGCATTGCCGATCTCTTGAGCTGGTTTCAGGACACACAAACGCATATGACTCGCCTCGAGAATTTCATCAGCAGGATGACCGCACAGCGCGACATTCTCGATCAAGTTTGCCCCGAGGTGGCGAAGATGGAAGGGCTGGTGCTCGAGCTCGGCCTCGGCAATGGCCGGACGTTCCATCATCTGCGCGAGCGCCTGCCCGGACGCCGGATCGTGGTGTTCGACCGCGAACTTGGCGCACACGCCAGCTCAATTCCCGAAGCTGAAAACCTCGTGCTCGGCGAAATACGCGAGACGGCGATCAGGTTCATTGGCATCGACGCGGCTCTTGTTCATGCCGACATCGGCACCGGCTATGACGATCGCGATGCAGTGACCTCTACCTGGCTTCCCGATCTGATCGCGCGCCTGCTTCGCGTGGGTGGCATAGCGGTCAGCGGCACGCCGCTCGATCACCCCCTGTTGCAACGCCTCCCGCCACCGCCTTCGGTTCCCGCCGATCGTTATTTTGTCTGCAGGCGCGTGTGAGGGGCCGAGACGACCCAAATCTTCGGGGGCCAAATCTTCAGGGGATCGTATACACTGCGATCTCCCGCTCAATGCCGCGCAGCGAGACCTCGTGGGGCACGGGCGTCAGCGCGTTCCTGTGCAACAGATCGGCGGTGAGATTGTCGTCGACCACCGCACGAGTGGCGAAGATCGCCTGTGCGTTGGCAAGGTTCTGGACCCGCGAAGCAATGTTGACCGTCTGGCCGAAATAGTCCTGCCGCTCGTTCATAGACACCGCGATGCAGGGGCCGGCATGGACTCCGATCTTGAGCAGCAGATCCTCGCGCCCGCTCTTGTCGTTGAGCGCACGCATGGCATCGCGCATCCTGAGGGCCGCAGCAATCGCACGATCAGGCGTCGCGAAGGTCGCCATCACCGCATCACCGATCGTCTTCACCACCGCGCCTGCCTCCGCCGCGACGATCTCGTGCAGAACCTGGAAATGGACGCGCACGAGATCGAAGGCTGAAAGGT
Source organism: Mesorhizobium sp. M5C.F.Ca.IN.020.32.2.1 (assembly GCF_004023105.1). Lineage (NCBI taxonomy): Bacteria > Pseudomonadati > Pseudomonadota > Alphaproteobacteria > Hyphomicrobiales > Phyllobacteriaceae > Mesorhizobium > Mesorhizobium sp. M5C.F.Ca.IN.020.32.2.1. The sequence continues at coordinate 3,348 of NZ_RZSX01000422.1, forward strand.
CGCCCACCCGCTCGTAAAGCTCGGTCGATCCGCGCAGGTCGGTGAACAGGAAGGTCAGGCTGGTGATCTTCAGGCGCTGGTCGATGTCGAGTGTATCCGTGCGATAGAGGTCGCGGAACGTCTGGTTGGTGAGCAGGCGCTTGGCCGTCAGGAACGGCCGGCGTTTGCCCAGGAAATCATGCAATACCTGGCCGGCGATGAAGACCGTCGGCAGCACGCGGGTGTCGGTCCTGTTTTCCAGCGAAATGCGCAACGGGCCGGGTTGCATCTCCAGCGTCTGGTTCTGGACATGGTCGCGGTCGAAGACCAAAGAGAGGCTTCGGCGCTCTTTTGTTGGTTCGCCCTTACCGTCGATGAACTGCGCTGAATGGGTGACCGGCTCGAAGACGATGATGAATTCCGACGGAAGCTGTATGGGCAGAACCGCCTTTTCACCGGGGGCAAGCTCGATATCCTCCAGCGAGAACGCTTCCATCTTTTTCGCGAAATCCTCTTCCGGCAGATCGACGCCGGACGCCCAGTAGATCTGGCGGAAATATTCCACAACCGGCAGTTCGTGCGGATTGTGTGCGGCAATCCTGCGCACGCGGGGACTGACCGTGAATGTCACCTCGACCATCTCGTCAAGGGTCGGCGAATAGCCCTCGGAGCACAGCGCGCAGGTGTATTCGTCCTTCTGCAGGGTTTTCAGCGTGGCGTTGGTGTCGAGCACGCCGCCACAGCCGGGGCACAGAACATTCCAGGAAATGTCGAAGATGCCCACCCGCGCTGCATGGAGAAAGGCGCTTATGGCGCGTTCCTCGTCGAGGCCATGCTTGCTGGCGAAGGCTGGCGCATTGATGCGGCAAAGTTCGCGGTCCTTGCCACCCGCGATGGTTCGCTTGATCGCGTCGATTGCCTGTGGATCGACATCGGTCGATTGCCGAAGAAGCGAGAACAGATCCTGAGATTCGTTCATCGTGCAGGCTCCGGAAAATGCGCCCTCGAGGCGTCTTGGCCGGACCAGGTCTTTGGTCCGAGTGCTCCATCTTACTTCGAAACGGACCGTACGGCCATTCGAATGGCCAAGCCTGGTGACAGTTCAATTTCCATTCGGCGGATTTTCACCGGCCGCAAGCGGCACTATGATGGTCCATGGCGCCATTCATCGTTGGGGCTTTCTCCCATGCCGACATCCAACAACCCGCCATTTCCCGCGGCCCTGCGCCTTTTCTCTGGGTGGTGATCATCGTCCTGATCGTGGGCGCCGGCCTGTTTTTCGCGCCTGTGCTGGTCAAGCCGCGCTGCCCTTGGGCCGTCACGCCGTCAATGCCCGCTTCCTCGGCGGCTTCTACACCGCCGAAATGGTCGTGATGGCGGCGCTGCTGGTCTGGAATCGCTGGTCGCCCGGCAGGCTCGTGCTCGTCATGGCCTTCATACCGTCATCGTGTCGGTGGCTTCGTTCATCAATCTCGGCTATTTCGACTTCGGGCGCAAAGCGCCCTGGCTCTGGTTTTTGGTCTATCTTGCTTCGGTCGCGGTATCCGGGCTGTTCCTGTGGCGGGCCAGGGCCCGTCCTTCTGCAAAAGGCGTGACCTTGAATTGCATGGCAAGGCTACATGCCGGTGGAATCGGCGATCCTTGGGCTCTATGGCGTCCGCCTGTTGCTGTCTCCCCTGACATTCGGCAGCATCTGGCCATGGCCGATCGATGCCTTCCACGCTCAGGTCTACAGCGCAATCTTCCTCGCCGGTGCGGGCGGCATATATCTCGTCTGGAGAAGCGCGCCGCGCGAGGAACTGCTGGTGCTCGGCTTGGCGCAGTCCCTGATTGGCCCGCTTGCCATCCTTGGCATCGTCATCACCGACGCTGCGGTGCACCGAATCGACTGGACGGCGAGCTGGCTCACCCTTTTCGGCTGGATCGGCGTCAGCGGCGTCTTCAAACTCTATGCCGCCTCCCGGTATTTTAGCTCGCAATCGGCATCATAGGTTGCTGAGACGGCTGGATTTTCAGCTGTC
>NZ_RZSX01000423.1:0-5337 GCF_004023105.1 Mesorhizobium sp. M5C.F.Ca.IN.020.32.2.1
GCGCACGAAAGCTTCGAGAATGACGACGTTGCCGCCGTCATGAACCGTCTCTTCGTCAATATCAAGGTGGATCGCGAAGAGCGGCCGGACATCGATCAGATCTATATGGCGGCGCTGTCCTCGATGGGCGAACAGGGTGGATGGCCGCTGACCATGTTTCTGACGCCGAACGGAAAGCCTTTCTGGGGCGGCACCTATTTTCCGCGCGAGGCACGCTACGGCCGTCCGGGCTTCGTCCAGGTACTCGAGGCGGTCGACAAGGCGTGGCGGGAGAAGAAAGAAAGCGTTAACCAAAGCGCTGACGGGCTGACCACGCACGTCGAGGCGCGGCTGGCGGGCTCGCATGCCAAGGCCGTGCTCGACCGCGACACGCTGGCGACACTCGCCAACGGCATAGAAGGCATGATCGACAGGGATTTGGGCGGCCTGCGCGGCGCGCCCAAATTCCCCAATGCGCCGTTCATGCAAACGCTCTGGCTCTCCTGGCTGCGCGATCGCCACACAGCCCATCGCGACGCCGTCCTACTCAGCCTCGAGCAGATGCTGCGCGGCGGCATCTATGACCATATCGGCGGTGGGTTGAGCCGCTACTCGACCGATGCCGAGTGGCTGGTGCCGCATTTCGAAAAAATGCTTTACGACAACGCGCAGCTCATTCGGCTGTGCAATTGGGCCTATGCCGCGACCGGCAACGAATTGTTCCGGGTACGAATCGAAGAGACGATCGACTGGCTCTTGCGCGAGATGCGCGTCGACGGCAGTGCATTCGCTGCCAGCCTCGACGCCGACAGCGAGGGCGAGGAGGGACTGTTCTACACCTGGAGCAAGGATGAGATAGAAACCGATCTTGGCGACGACTCAGCTTTATTTTTCAAACACTTTACGATTGTCGCCCCGCATGGCTGGGAGGGCAAGCCGATCATCCACCAGACCGAAGCCCAGCAAACGCAAAGCGTGGCCGATCGCGACCGGCTCATTCCCTTAAAAGAAAAAATGCTAGCAGCCCGGGAGCAGCGCGTCAGACCCGGGCGTGACGGAAAAATCCTGACCGATTGGAACGGCCTGGTCATCGCGGCTCTCGCCGAAGCCGGTCGTTCCCTGAAACGGATCGACTGGATCGAGGCGGCGGAGCAGGCCTTCGCTGCCATTGCCAGCGCGGGTCGAGACAGTCGCTTGCCGCATTCGATGCTTGGCGCAAAGAGGCTTTTCCCGGCGCTGTCGAGCGACTACGCCGCCATGGTCAACGCCGCGATCTCCTTGTTTGAAGCTACCGGCACATCGCGTTACACCGAGCTGGCCGGCCAATTCATCGCGCAGCTCGATCAATGGCATAGCGATGAGAACAACACCGGCTACTACCTCACCGCGTCGGACAGTGCCGACGTGCCGATCCGTATCAGGGGCGATGTCGACGAGGCTATCCCGTCAGCCACCGGCCAGATCATCGAGGCCATGGTCCGATTGTCCTCGCTTTCGGGCGATCTTGAATTACAGGAAAAGACCTGGAAGGTCGCCGAACACGCGGCCGGCCGTGCGGCGCATCAGGTCTATGGCCAGGCAGGTATCGTCAACGCCTGCGCCTTGGCGATCGAGCCGTTGAAACTGGTGCTGGTGGACACCCAAAAGAACCCCGGGCTTGTTCCGGTTGCGAATCGAAATCCGGACCCCCGCCGGGTCGACACTATCGTGTCGGTCGGCTCGGCGACAAACCTGGCGACGCTGCCAGGCGGCGTTTTGCCGCCAACGATCGAGCCCGGCGCCTGGCTGTGCACCGGGCAGGTCTGCCTACCGGTGATAACGGACGCAGAGGAGCTCGAGCGGCAGTTACGGCGCGGATAGGTGAGGGGCTGCCTCGCCTGACCCCTTACGTGTTCATCGAATCGAAGAAATCCGCATTCGTCTTGGTCTGCTTGAGCTTGTCGATCAGGAACTCGATGGCGTCGGTTGTGCCCATCGGCGCCAGGATGCGGCGCAGCACGAAGATCTTCTGCAAGTCCTGGCGCGCGACCAGAAGGTCTTCCTTGCGGGTGCCGGACTTGAGGATGTCCATGGCCGGGTAGATGCGCTTGTCCGCCACCTTTCGGTCGAGCACGATTTCCGAATTGCCGGTGCCCTTGAACTCTTCGAAGATGACCTCGTCCATGCGGCTGCCGGTGTCGATCAGCGCGGTGGCGATGATGGTCAGCGAGCCGCCTTCCTCGATGTTGCGGGCTGCGCCGAAGAAGCGCTTCGGCCGCTGCAAGGCATTGGCGTCGACGCCGCCGGTCAGCACCTTGCCGGATGACGGCACCACGGTGTTGTAGGCACGGCCGAGGCGGGTGATCGAATCCAGCAGGATGACGACGTCGCGCCCGTGCTCGACCAGGCGCTTCGCCTTCTCGATCACCATTTCGGCGACCTGGACGTGGCGCACCGCCGGCTCGTCGAAGGTCGAGGAGACGACCTCGCCCTTCACCGAGCGCTGCATATCGGTGACTTCCTCCGGCCGCTCGTCGATCAGCAGCACGATCAAATAGCATTCCGGATGATTGGTGGTGATCGAATGGGCGATGTTCTGCAACAGCACCGTCTTGCCGGTTCGCGGCTGCGCCACGATCAGGGCGCGCTGGCCTTTGCCGAGCGGCGCCACCAGGTCGATGACGCGCGCCGAGATGTCCTTCGAGGTCGGAACGTCCATTTCCATCTTCAGCCGCGAGGTCGGATAAAGCGGCGTCAGATTGTCGAAATGGATCTTGTGGCGGATCTTTTCGGGGTCGTCGAAATTGATCGTGTTGACCTTGAGCAGCGCGAAATAGCGCTCGCCTTCCTTCGGGCTGCGGATCGGGCCTTCGACGGTATCGCCGGTCTTTAGCGAGAACCGGCGGATCTGCGACGGCGAAATATAAATATCGTCGGGGCCCGGCAGGTAATTGGCATTGGCCGAGCGCAGGAAGCCAAAACCGTCCTGAAGCACTTCGACCACACCGTCGCCGATGATCTCGATATCCTGGGTCGCCAGCCGCTTCAGGATTGCGAACATCAGCTCCTGCTTGCGCATCACACTGGCGTTCTCGACCTCGAGCGATTCGGCATAAGCGATCAGCTCTGGCGGTTTCTTGTTCTTGAACTCGGTGAGTTTCATTTCTTGCATCATTAGACGGACTCTGAGTGACTAAGCATGGGGAAAATATCGGCGGGATGCGACAAATGCCGGGCGCGGCCGAAGCGATGAATGGGGCGGCGCATGACGGGAAGGAAGACCCGTCTTTTATCGTCGGTCGACTAAAAGAGCAAGCCGCCTTTTGTGAGCGCCGCGCTTCTCTCTCGACGCGCAAAGGACGCTGTAAGACTTTTTGAGTTCCGCATCGTCCTTTCCGAAAATCGATCCCGATTTTCGGGTCGATGCGACGGCGTCAAAACGGCTTCACGATGACCAGCACGACGATGACGATCATCAGTAATGTGGGGAACTCGTTGACGATCCGCCAGTGCCTCGCCGGTTTTTCATTGCGGTCCTTGGCGAATTTGCGCACCGCGCCGGCCAGATAGCCATGAACGGCCGAGAGCCCGAGCACCGCGGCGATCTTGGCATGCAGCCATCCGCCCTGAAAACCAAAGCCTTTCCACGCCAGCCAGAGCCCGAATACCCAGGTGATGATCATGGCCGGATTGATGATGCCGCGCAGCAGCCGGCGCTCCATCACCTTGAAGGTTTCCGACTGGACGGAGCCTTTTTCAGCATCGGCATGATAAACCAGCAGCCGCGGAAGATAGAGCATGCCCGCCATCCAGGAGATGACGGCAATGACATGGATCGCCTTCGCCCAGGGATAGAAATCATCCGGCCCGAACAGGAACAGAACCCCGGCCAGAACGAGGAAGATAACGATGGCGATCGCCGCGCGGCGCATTGCGCCAGCACCACCTTCCGCGGTGCCATTCCCCATCATCGTCATGATGCGCTCCGCACCAGTTTCACCATCGCCTCGACATGCGCGATCGGCGTTTCCGGCGTGATGCCGTGCCCGAGATTGAAGATCAGCGGTCCATCGCCCAGTGCTTTCAGGATAGCGTCGACGCCGTCGGCTAGAGCCTTGCCGCCGGCCACCAGCCGTAACGGATCGAGATTGCCCTGTACGGCGCCGTCGCGCTGCAGTTCCTTTGCCGTCGTCAACGGCACGGTCCAGTCGAGCCCCAGCCCCGTCACGCCGGTCTTCTGGCGATAGCTCCGGTAGTGGGCGCCGGCGCCCTTGGGAAACCCGATGATCGGAACGTTGGGATGCACGGCCCGTACCTGCCTGACGATCTCCGCCATCGGCCTGACACAAAAGGCCTCGAAAGACACTTCGTCGAGCACGCCGGACCACGAGTCAAAAACCTGCACCACATCGGCGCCTGCTTCGATCTGGCGGATGAGATAGGCGGCCGAGTGATCGACAAGTACGTTCAGCAGCTGCAGGAAAGCCGCCGGCTCGCGATAGGCGAACAGCCGCGCCGGCGCCTGGTCTGAGGTGCCGTGGCCGGCGATCATATAGGTCGCCACCGTCCACGGCGCGCCGCAGAAGCCGATGAGCGTCGTTTCATCAGGCAGTTTTGTCCGCAGCCGTCTGACCGTCTCGTAGACCGGTTCGAGATTCACGTGAAACGTTTCGCCGTCGAAAGCCGCAATCTCCGCCGCCGAGATCGGCGTCAACAGCGGCCCGCGTCCCTCCTCGAAACGCACGTCGCGGCCCAGCGCATGCGGCACGACCAGAATGTCGGAAAACAGGATCGATGCATCGAAGCCAAAGCGTTCTATCGGCTGCAGCGTTACCTCCACAGCAAGATCGGGATCGTAGCAAAGATCGAGGAACGATCCGGCCCGCCTGCGTGTCTCTCGATATTCCGGCAGATAGCGGCCGGCCTGGCGCATCATCCAGAGCGGCGGCGGAAACGCAGCCTTGCCCTTCAACACGTCCAGCATGATCCGGTTTTCGGGCATTCAGCGCTCGCCTCTCCAGGCTTCTCTATAATTAAATATTCTATTTCTAGGAATCTTATGATTCTAAGAGTCTGTTGGTATCGGTGGTTGTCTCCTGTCCCGCTTTGCCCCGGAAAATGCCAGCCAGCATATTGTCGCGTGCTTCTTCTGCCGGATAGGAGGGGATTGGGGACAGTTGGAAATTTCGGATTTGAGTCAATGCGTTATGGCCCGAGCAAAGAAAACGGGCCTGTGGATGAGGCAGAGTCAAAAAAGCCCGTCCCCGAACTTGTCCCCAGCCGCCCGACGAAGCCGACAGCGCATCGAATTATGGACAAACTGGCATCTGATACAGTCGCCTCCGACCGGCCGATCTTTCCGACCGACCTTATCCACAT
>NZ_RZSX01000424.1:0-5335 GCF_004023105.1 Mesorhizobium sp. M5C.F.Ca.IN.020.32.2.1
CTCATCGACACCGAGGACGAGGGCGGCGTTCCTGGAGAAAGTGCGAACGAAGCTGGAGCGCTTCTGAGCTACATCCGCACCCGTTCCGATTTCGGATCATACATCGGCTTCAGCGATGCCTCGGCGGCGAAGCGCTCGCCGGCGATTTCGATCGCGTAGGACGACGACAGCAGGTCCGCCTCGCTCTCGCCCTTGCAAGGCACGTAGCCGAGGCCCATGGCGCCGCCGAGATGATGGCCGTAATTGCCCGAGGTGATCGGGCCGACGATCTTGCCGTCGCGCAGGATCGCCTCATTGTGAAAGAGCAAGGGTTGCGTGTCTTTCAGGCGGAACTGCAGCAGCCGCCGGTCCAATCCGGTTTCTTTTTTTCTCAGCACGGCGTCGCGGCCAAGGAAGTCGCCCTTGGCAGTCTTCACTGCGAAGCCAAGGCCTGCCTCCAGCACATTGTCCTCATCGGTGATGTCGTGGCCGAAGTGCCGGAAGGCCTTTTCGATGCGGCAGGAATCCAGCGTGTGCAGGCCGCAGAGTTTTAGGCTGACATCGGCGCCGGCCTCCTCGATCGCCTCGAACACGTGGGCGGCCTGGTCGGTCGAGACATAAAGCTCCCAGCCCAGTTCGCCAACATAGGTTACGCGGTGGGCGCGGGCCAGCCCCATGCCGATTTCAATCTCCTGAAACGTCCCGAACGGGTTGGTTTCGTTGGAGAAATCGTTCGGGCTCAGCTTTTGAATCAGCTTCCTCGCATCCGGACCCATCAGGCAAAGCACGGCTTCGGCAGCGGTGACATCGGTGATGACGACGAATTCATGGGAGAGGTGTTTTTTTAGCCACGCGAGATCGCGCTGCAGCGTCGCGCCAGGCACGACCAGGAAGTAGGCCGTTTCAGATAGCCGTGAGACGGTGAGATCGCTCTCGATACCTCCGCGCTGGTTGAGCATTTGGGTATAGACGATCTTGCCCGGCGCCACGTCCATGTCGTTGGCGCAGAGTTTCTGCAGGAAGGCGCAGGCATCGCGGCCCTCGACACGGATCTTGCCGAACGAGGTCATGTCGAACAGGCCGACGCCGTTTCGGACGGCCAGATGTTCCTCGCGCTGGTTGTCGAACCAGTTCTGCCGCTTCCATGAATAGCGGTATTCGCGCTCCTGGCCGGGCCTGGCGAACCAGTTGGCGCGCTCCCAGCCGGCAACCACGCCGAACACCGCACCGCGCGCCTTCAGATGTTCGTGCAGCGGCGAGCGTCTGACGTTCCGCGAGGTCGCCATCTGGCGGTACGGAAAATGGTCGGCATAGAGCAGGCCGAGCGTCTCGGAGACGCGCTCCTTCAGGTAGCGGCGGTTCTTCTGGAACGGCTGGGCGCGGCGGATGTCGACCTCCCACAGATCGAAGGGTGCCTCGCCGTCATTGATCCATTGCGCCAGGGCCATACCGGCGCCGCCGGAGGAAACGATGCCTATCGAATTATAGCCGGTCGCGATCCAGTAGCCGGAAAGCTCCGGCGCCTCGCCGAGATAGTAGCGATCATCAGGCGTAAAACTCTCGGGACCGTTGAAGAAAGTGTGGATGCCGGCGCTGGCCAGCATCGGCATCCGGTTGACGCCCATTTCAAGGATCGGCTCGAAATGCTCGAAATCCTCAGGCAACTGGTCGAAGCAGAAATCTTCGCGGATGCCGTCCATGCCCCATGGCTTGGCCACCGGCTCGAAGGCGCCGAGCATCATCTTGCCGGCGTCTTCCTTGTAGTAGGCGCATTCGTCCGGCACGCGCAGCACCGGCAGGCGGGTCAGGCCGGAGATCGGTTCGGTGACGAGGTAAAAGTGCTCGCAGGCATGCAGCGGGATGGTGACGCCGTTCTGGCGCCCGAGCTCGCGCGCCCACATGCCCGCGCAATTGACGACGACATCGGCTTCGATCATGCCTTGCTCGTCGCCTTGCGTCCAAGAGACGCCGGTAACGCGGCTATCCCTGGTATGGACCTTGGTTACCTTCACGTTCTCGACGATCGTCGCACCGCGCTGGCGCGCACCCTTGGCCAGCGCCATGGCGATATTGGCCGGGTCGCACTGGCCGTCGAGCGGCAGATGCACGGCGCCGACCACATCGGAAATGTTGAGATGCGGGTACATCTCCTTGACTTCATCAGGCGAAATCTCGCGCACGTCGACATCGAACGCGCGGGCGAGAGACGCCTGCCTATAAATCTCGTGCTTGCGCTCCTCGGTCAGCGCCACGGTGATCGAGCCGACCTGCCGCATGCCGGTGCCGACATCGGTCTCGGCTTCGAGCTTGACGTAGAGGTCGGCCGAATATTTCGCCAGCCGCGTCATGTTCTGCGAACCGCGCAGCTGGCCGATCAAGCCGGCGGCGTGCCATGTCGTGCCCGATGTCAGCTGCTTGCGTTCGAGCAGCACGATATCGGTCCAGCCGAGCTTGGCCAGATGGTAGGCGACCGAACAGCCTGAAACACCGCCGCCGATGATGACGGCCCTTGCTTTGGGAGGAATGGCCTTTGTCGGGATGGTATTCTGGGGCAGGGCGCTCATGCAGCCTCACGGCGATAGTTGGAAGCGAAGCGGCGCAGCCGAAGGGCTGCTTCCAAAAGTATCGCCTCGGGCTGGCAGAGGCTGACGCGGATGTGGCCGGCGGCGGCATCGCCGAAACTCGAGCCCGGCATGACGCCGACTTTTTCCTTGTCGAGGAAAGCCCAGGCGAATTTCTCGTCGTCCGGCTCGATGGCCGAAATGTCGAGCATGACATACATGCCGCCTTCAGAGCCGCGCACGGTGATGTTGTTCATACCGTGCATTGCGTCGAGGACGACGCTGCGCCTTGCGGCATAGCGTTCGGCGATCTCCTTGACGCCATAGCCGTTTTCCAGCGCCTCGGCGCAAGCGAGGCTGATGAAGGCCGGCAGGCCGTAGGTCGTCACCAGATTGAGGTTGGTCAGCAGCGAGATCATCTCTTCTGACCCGGTCAGCCAGCCCATGCGCCAGCCGGTCATGCCGTGGCTCTTCGACATGGAATTGATGACCAGCGTGCGTTCCGCCATGCCGGGCAGCGAGCGCGGCGAGATGTGCTCGCCGCCGCCCAGCGTCCAATAGACCTCGTCCGACAGCAGCCAGAGGTCATGTTCCCGGCAGATCTGCGCCAGGTCTTCCAGCCGCTGGCCCGAGTAGACAGCACCCGTCGGGTTGTTGGGCGTATTGATGAGGATGGCGCGCGTGTTCGGCCGGAGCGCGGCACGAATGTCGGCGGCTCGCGGCTGGAAACCATCCTCGGGGGGTGTCTCGACTACGGTGAAATCGGCGCCCGCTGCACTGAACGTGTTGGGGTAGGTTGCGTAATAGGGCGCCACCACGATGGCATGGTCGCCCTGATCGAGAACGGCTTGTACCGCCGCGTAAAGCGCTGCCTGTCCGCCTGGCGTGGCGATGACCTGGTCGGGGTTGGTCGCAACGCCGGTGCACACGGTCGACGCCGCCGCCATTGCCTTGCGCAGGCGCGGAATGCCGGGAAGCGGGGTGTAGTGGTGGTTGCTGGCGCGAACCGCGGTCACGCAGGCTTCGATCGTCTGCGCCGGCGTGTCGAAATCGTGGTCGCCAACCGACAGCATGATGATGTCCTCGCCGGCCTCCTTGCGTGTCCAGGCAGCGAAATGAACCTCCCAGCCATCCTTGCCGGAAGGCACGATGCCGGAAATGCGCGATGATGGTCTGGGCATTATGCTACTCCCGAAATTTCGTAGCCGGCCTGTTCGAGCCGGTCACGCAGGGCGGCGATGTGGGGCGGTCCGACTTCACAGCAGCCGCCGACGATGCCGGCGCCGGCCTCAACCCAGCCGACTGCCTGGCCTGCATAGGCGTCCGGATCAAGGTCGTGGCGGGCGTGCAGCACTTCCACGGTGCCGCCATGCTTGAGCGCCTCAATCGAGGTGAAGCCGTTGGCATAGGCGCCGACCGGGCCGCCGAGGCAGATCAGTTCGGGCAACGCTGCAGCAATCGCTTCGGGCCTGCAGCAATTGACCAGTCTAGCTGCGACCGGCAGCCCGTTGAGAGCGCTCGACGCAGCCGCAATGGCTTCGCCGCTGCGCAGTCGTGGTGCGCCGTGATCGGCAAGTGTCCAAGACACCCACACCGGTTTGCCGCTTTCCGACGCCGCGGTGACAGCCGCGCGCGCCTCCTCGGCCGACGCCATGGTTTCGCACAGGAACAGATCGACGCCGTCAGCCTGCTCGGCAACGATGCGGCGGTAGATGTCGAGCGTATCCTGGAAGGATATCGTCAGTGCCGGCGCGTAGCTGCCGAACAGGGGCGACAGGCAGCCGGCGATTGCCGCGTCGCCGGCCTGGTCGCGAGCTTGCCTTGCCAGTTCCATGCCGCGCTTCTGCAGCGGCTTGAACAGCTCTTCCGCGCCCTCCCGCGCCAGCCGTTCGGGCGTTGCCGAATAGGTGTTGATGGTGATGACACGGGCGCCGGCCCGGATGAACTCCGCATGCAGGTCGCGCACCAGGTCCGGTTCGTCGATCAGCACCCTGGCCGACCATAGCGGGGTGGGATCGGACTTGCTGCGGCGTACCAGTTCCTGACCCATGCCGCCGTCAGTGAGGATAACCGTATTCACGCGCGCAACCTCTCGTTCTTTGGATCCCACAGCGGTTCGTCCTTCTGCACGATCGCTTTGAAGCGCTCGCCGAAGATCTCGACCTCGACCGTAGTTCCCGGCTCAGTGAGATCGGCCCGCAGCATGCCGAGCGCGATCGATTTGTCGATACGATGACCCCAGCCGCCGGACGTCGTCTCGCCGACTATCCGGCCGTCATGCCACAGCGTCGACATGGTAGGCGCATCGCAGTCGCCGGGGTTTTCGATGATCAGCGTGACAAAGCGTTTCTTGACGCCCTGCTGCTTCTCGTTCTGAAGCGCTGCCTTGCTGCGGAAGTCGGGCTTGTCCCATCTGACGAAACGCTCCAACCCACCCTGCAGGATCGAATAGTCGGTCGACAGGTCGCCTTTCCAGGCGCGATAGCCTTTTTCGAGCCGCAGCGAATCCAGCGCGTACATGCCGAACGGCGTCAGGCCGTGCTTCTGGCCGGCCGCCCAGACAGCGTCGAAGACGGCGGCGGTGGCGTCGACCTTGGTGTGGATTTCCCAGCCGAGTTCGCCGGCGAAGGACACGCGCACCAGCCTTGCCCAACGGCCGGCGACCGTCGTCTCCTGGTGCGTCAGCCAGGGCAGAGCAAGGTCGGCGGCGCAGACATCGGCGAGGATTTTTCGCGAATTGGGCCCGGCGAGGATCTGCGTGGAGTATTCCTCGGTCCGGTCGACCAGCTTAAATG
>NZ_RZSX01000425.1:0-5332 GCF_004023105.1 Mesorhizobium sp. M5C.F.Ca.IN.020.32.2.1
GATCCAGCTGATCAGCGGCGCCAACATCGGCAGCATCTACCGCGGCGTGCTGGCCGCCGGCGGCAGCGCCTTCGGCCTTCTGCTGGCGCTGCTGTTCATGATGATCGCGCTGTTCTTTGCCTATCGCGACGGCGAGCATTTTGCCGGGCAGGTCGACCGTCTCGGCGAACGCATCCTGCCGACCAGGTGGGAGCGGATTTCACGCGTCGTGCCGGCGACGATTTCCTCGACGGTAACCGGCATGACCATTATCGCCATCGGCGAGGGGGTAGTGCTGGGCGTGGCCTACTGGCTGGCCGGCGTGCCGTCGCCGGTGACGCTCGGCGCCCTGACCGGCATCATGGCCCTGATTCCCGGCGGCGCACCGCTGTCCTTCACGCTTGTTTCGATCTATCTCGCCGCCAGCGGCTCGCCGATGGCCGGGTTGGCGCTGTTCATCTGGGGGAGCGTCGAACTGTTCATCGTCGACAAGACATTGCGCCCGAAACTGGTCGGCGGCCCGATAAAGCTGCCGTTCCTGCCGACCTTTTTCGGCCTGATCGGCGGCGTCAAGACGATGGGCTTTCTCGGCCTGTTCATCGGCCCGGTGCTGATGGCATTGCTGGTCGCGATCTGGCGCGAATGGCTGCGCGAGGTGGAATTGGCCGACGAACTCGCCCCCGCAGCACCGGCGGAGATGGAAGGGTCGCCGCCGCAAATCGAAATCGTTGCCGAGAAGAAGTCTCAGGCCGGGTGACTGACCGCAAGGCTTGCGCGGCGCTTGCGCCCCTCATGCAGCTGCCACAGCGAATGGGCGACCAGCGTGACGATCAGGATCGCGCCGCCGATCAGGCTGTTGCGCGACGGCGTCTCGGCAAAGATCATCCACATCCAGACCGGCGCCAGCACGGTTTCGAGTAGATAGAACATCGCCACTTCCGGTCCCGAAATATATTTCGGCCCGTTGGCGAGGCAGAAGAACGAGATCGGCATGATTACGGCGCCGTTGAAGATGATCCACCACGGCGCGTTCACCTGAAGGCCTTCGCCTGAGACCATGAACAGTGCGACGGCCAGGGGCAGGATCACGCCGACCAGCGATGTGAACCCCATGTCCTTGCCGCTGGCGCGCGAGATGGTGATGGCCAGCGAGATGAAGAAAGCCGAGCACAGCGCCATGAGATCGCCGAACAGGTGCCCGGTGCCGATCGAATCGCCGACGATGATCGCGACGCCGACAATCATGACCAGCATCGCGGCCACCGTGACCAGTCGTGGCCGCTCCTTCAGGAACAGCCAGGACAGCAGTGCCGCGAACACTGTGTTGAAGGCCAGGATGAAGACCAGATTGGCGGTCGTGGTATAATAGATGCTGGTGACGAAGGTGACCGAGGTCAGCCCATAGCATATCGCGACAACGAGCCCCGACCAGCCGGGGACGAGCTGCGGCGCGTTCCTGCTCAGCGAGCGCCAGACGGCCCAGACGATCAGCGCCGCGACCAAGGCGGTGCCCGTGCGCAGCAGGAGGATCGTCCACGCGCCGCCGCCGGCGAGCCGGATCAGTGGAATGTCGATGGTCAGCATCAGCCCGCCGATGGCGGTGATGAGAAGGCCCTTCTGGTGATCGTTGTGGGACGACATGGCAATTCTCGCAATGATGTGGAGGCAGGCGCAAAATTGGCCCAGCGTCTGTCGTTCCAGCCAAGCGGCCGAAAACCAGCGGCATCCTCCTTGAAACAGTTTTAAGGATGGTTGGCGAAAGGGCGGATCAGCGCGAAACCGCTTCGTGGTCGTAGCGTTCCCAGCCTTTCGGGCCGAGATGCTCCTGCGGCATGAAGCGCATCTTATAGTTCATCTTGCGCGAGCCGTTGACCCAGTAGCCGAGATAGACATGGGGCAAGCCCATCGCCCTGGCGCGGGCGATGTGGTCGAGGATCATGAAGGTGCCGAGCGAGCGGTCCTCGAAGTCCGGATTGAAATAGGAATAGACCATCGACAGGCCGTCGGCCATCTTGTCGGTGAGCGCCACCGCGATCAGCTCGCCCTGGCCCTTGCCGGTGATGAAGCTGTCGGGGCCGCGGCGCCGGTATTCGATGACCTTGGTATCAACATGGGTGTCCTCGACCATCATGGCGTAGTCGAGCACCGTCATGTCGGACATGCCGCCGCGGCGATGGCGGGCATCGAGATAGCTGCGGAACAGCGAATACTGCTCGGTGGATGGTTGCGCGTCGTGCATGGCGCCGATGAGGTCTGAATTGTGCTGTATCACCCGCTTCATGTTGCGGCTGGCAGTGAATTCCTGGGCCAGGATGCGTACCGAAACGCAGGCGCGGCAGGTCTCGCAGGCCGGCCGGTAGGCGATGTTCTGCGATCGCCGGAAGCCGCCTTGCGTCAATAGGTCGTTCATCTCCGGTGCCTTGTCGCCGACCAGATGCGTGAACACCTTGCGCTCGAACTGGCCCTCAAGA
This sequence comes from Mesorhizobium sp. M5C.F.Ca.IN.020.32.2.1, assembly GCF_004023105.1. Classification (NCBI taxonomy): domain Bacteria; kingdom Pseudomonadati; phylum Pseudomonadota; class Alphaproteobacteria; order Hyphomicrobiales; family Phyllobacteriaceae; genus Mesorhizobium; species Mesorhizobium sp. M5C.F.Ca.IN.020.32.2.1. Next base: position 2,451 of record NZ_RZSX01000425.1, read on the forward strand.
TACGGGCACGGCGACGGCGCGGTCAGGAAGAACTGCGGCGACTGGGTAGGATGGTGCGTCATCGAACCTTGGAAACACTCCTGCGAATCATACCTTTGGCGCGCACGGCGAAAAATTCAACAGGATTGTGAAGGCGTGGGTGATCGGAAGCCGTCACTTTGCACACAAATGCGCGCGGGACTCGTAAAAAAGCTGTTTCAGCGGTCACTGCGGCTGACCACCGTGCCCAGCAGCAGGTCGTGCAGCGTGCGCTTGCGGTCGGCAAACAGCGACACCAGAAGGACCAGCGGCGTCAGGATGACGTTGCCGGCCCAGAACAGCACCGAATGCACCACGGCCGTCAGCCCGTCGATGCGGGTGCCGTCCAGACGGTCGAGCCGGATCCCCATCATCTTCATGCCTGTCGTGGCCTGGTCGGCGCTGCCGAGCGTGTTCCAGATGTAGAGGATGGCGACGGCCGGCACGAGGACGGAAAACAGCATCCAGCCGAGGCCGAGCGTCAGAATCCCGAGCAAGAACACCAGGATCGCGAACGGGATGGTGAGCAGCGCGACGATGCAATAGTCGATGATGAAGGCGAGGACACGCCGCCTGCGCACGCTATCATAGGCCCTGATATCATCGAGCCTGGTGGTGATGATTTCGCCGTCGAGAACGCGCGCGTTCATGTCATTCCTCGTAATCAGGCCCGGGATAGGGTGCGGGCCGCCTGGTTTTGAAATGGTGAAGTCTTGCTGCGGAATCAAGATCAAGCCTTTCCGCGACATGCGGTGGGAAGCAGCGCCGGGCACAGCCCGAATCGGTTGAATTTGGAGCGCCGATGGCGTTAGCTTGCTGCAGCGCAACAAAGCGCAGGCGAGGGCGACATGGACTACGACATGCTGGTCATCGGCAGCGGCCCTTCCGGGCGCCGCGCCGCAGTGCAGTCGGCCAAGCTCGGCAAAGCCGTGCTGGTGGTCGACAGGGGCCGGCGGCTTGGCGGTGTCTCCGTGCACACCGGCACCATCCCGTCGAAGACGCTGCGGGAAACTGTGCTCAACCTCTCCGGCTGGCGCGAGCGCGGCTTCTACGGGCGCGGCTACCGGGTCAAGCAGGACATTTTGGTCGGCGATCTGATCGAACGCCTGCACAAGACGCTCGATCACGAGGTCGAGGTGCTGCAGCACCAGTTCATGCGCAACACGGTCAAGAGCGCACGCGCCGCTGTCAAGTTTCTCGGTCCCAACAGAGCGAGCCTGACGACGGACACGGGCGACTATAGCGAAGTCGGTTTTGCGCATGCGCTGATCGCGGTCGGCACCCGCCCGCACCGGCCGCGCGACGTGCCCTTCGACAAGACTCGTGTCTTCGACAGCGACGAGATGCTGGAGCTCGAGCGCCTGCCGCGGACACTGACGGTGATTGGCGCCGGCGTCATCGGCGTGGAGTACGCGACGATCTTTTCGGCGCTCGACGTGCCGGTGACGCTGGTCGAACCGCGCAACACCATCCTCGATTTCGTCGACCGCGAGATCGTCGACGATTTCATCCATCAGATGCGCGACCGCGGCATGACGATCCGGCTGGGCAGTGCGATCAAGGAGATCGCCTCGAAACCGGACTATGCCGAGGTGACGCTTGCCGACGGCCGCACCATTCGCTCGGAGATGGTGCTTTATGCCGCGGGGCGCACCGGCAATGTCGGCGCGCTCGGTCTGGACGTGGTCGGCATCGAGGCTGATTCCCGGGGCCGCATCAAGGTCGATCCGCAGACCTTCCGGACCAGTGCGCCGAACATCTATGCCGCCGGTGACGTCATCGGCTTTCCGAGCCTCGCCTCCACCTCGATGGAACAGGGCAGGGTGGCCGCCTGCCATGCCTTCGGCGTGCCCTTGCCGCCGCCGCCGGAAACCTTTCCCTACGGCATCTACGCCGTGCCGGAAATCTCGACCGTCGGCCAGTCCGAGGAGCAGGTGCGCGAGGGTGGCGGCGCGTATGAGGTCGGCGTGGCGCGCTTCCGCGAGACCTCGCGCGGCCATATCATGGGCGTCAACACCGGCTTCCTGAAGCTTCTGTTTTCGGTCGAAACGCGCCGGCTGCTCGGCGCGCATATCGTCGGCGAGGGCGCGACCGAACTGATCCATATCGGCCAGGCGGTGATCAATCTCGGTGGCACCGTCGATTTCTTCGTCAACAACACCTTCAACTATCCGACGCTGGCCGAAGCCTACAAGATCGCCGGGCTGGACGCCTGGAACCGGATGGGGCGAGGGTAAAATCTCGGCTCATCGATTTGCCTGCGCGATGACCGTTGCCGGGCCTGCCAGCCATTGCCTGACGATTTCAGCATCCCGATCGCCGATTTCGTGACCGGAGGCGACGGTGTGGGCGTCGACCTGGGCGCCATGCCGGCTGAGCAGTCCGACCAGCGCGAGTGCGAAGGGCCCGTAGGTCAGGTCGGCGGCGCCGGATATGATTGCCACCCGTGTCTTGCGGAGGTCCGCCGGCGGCACCTCGTCCAGCACGGGCATGGGCCGCAGCAACGCTGCTCGCGCGATGAGTTGCGGATGCAGCAGCATCACGCTTGAAACCAGGTTCGCGCCGTTGGAATAGCCGAGAAAAATCGCCCGGGAGAGGTCGAGGCCGTGGCGTTTCGCGGCTTCCGTGATGAAGTCAGCGAAAGCGGCCGCTTCCTTGCGGATGCTACCCTGTTCGAAGCGTATGGGCGAGATGCGTCTGAACCAGCGGAAACCGTCCTCCTGGGCGATACGGCCACGCACTGCCACCACCACCGCGTGCGGTGCGATTTGCTGCCCCAGCGCCACCAGCGTCGTCTCGTCGACACCGGATCCATGTAGAAGAAAAAGGCATTCGCCGGTTGGTTCTGCTGGTCTGTGGAGGCG
>NZ_RZSX01000426.1:0-5326 GCF_004023105.1 Mesorhizobium sp. M5C.F.Ca.IN.020.32.2.1
CCGTCACGCCGATGATGTCGGCACGCATCCTGAGGGCCGGCTCGCACAGCCGCTTCCAGCGTATTGTCGACAGCACGTTCGGGCGCGTCGAAAACATCTATGAGCGGCTGGTCAGCGGCTCGTTGAAATATCGCCCGGTGACCCTGATGATCGTCATCGCACTGGTGGCCACGACCGGCTTCATGTTCACCAAGACCGCGAGCGAACTGGCGCCGGAAGAAGACCAGGGCTTCTTGCTGTCTATTGTGAACGCGCCGCGCTATGCGACGTCGGACTACACCGAGACCTATGTGAACCAGATTCTCGGGCTGGTGAATAATATCCCCGAAACCAGGGCGCGGTTCTCCGCCGTCGCGTTCCAAGGCCCGACGAACAACGCCTTCGTCGGCTTCGCATTCAAGGACTGGGCCGACCGCACGCGCAGCTCGAAGGAACTTCAGGAAGACATCACGGGTCGCCTCAGCAAGGTTGCGGGCGTCGAAGCTTTCGTCTTCGCACCGCCGACGCTACCCGGCTCCGGCGGCGGCCTGCCGATCACGATAGTGATGCGCTCGACCGGCGAGGCCTCCCAGGTGTATGAGGCGGCCGAGGACATCAAGAACAAGGCGCAGGCCTCCGGTCGCTTCCTCGCCGTGCAGAATTCGATGTCCTACGACGCGCCGCAAGTGACGGTGACGATCGACCGCGACCGCGCCGCGGCGCTCAACCTGCCGATCGCCGACATCGGCCGGACGCTGACCCTCTTGGTCGGTGGCGCTGAGGTGGCGCAATTCGACCGCGAATCCAACAGCTACGACATCATCCCGCAGGTACCGCAGAACTTCCGCGACAACCCTGAAAAGCTGGCCGAGTATTTCGTGCGCAGCGCGTCGGGCGAGATGGTGCCGCTCTCGGCGGTGGTGAAGATCTCGACCAATGCATCGCCGGCCGCGATCGAGCAGTTCAACCAATTGAACTCCGCCACGATTTCGGCTCTGCCATTGCCCACCGTCACCACCGGCGACGGGCTGAAGACCATCGAGGATATCGCCAGGGAAAGCCTGCCCGATACGTTCTTCATCGACTATACCGGCCAGTCGCGGCAGGAGAAGGAACAGGGCTATACGATCATCATCGCCTTCGCGGCAGCCGTTCTGGTCATCTATCTGGTGCTGGCGGCGCAGTTCGAAAGCTTCCGCGATCCGTTGATCATCATGATGTCGGTGCCGCTGTCGATCTTCGGCGCGATCGTGCCGCTCAATCTGGGGCTGGGAACGCTCAATATCTACACGCAGGTCGGCCTGATCACGCTGATCGGTCTGATCACCAAGCACGGCATTCTCCTGGTCGAGTTTGCCAACCAGCAGCGCGAGCTCCACGGGATGCGGCGGCGCGATGCGATCGTCGCCTCGGCCAGGGTGCGGCTAAGGCCGATCCTGATGACGACGGCTGCGATGGCGCTCGGCGTGGTGCCGCTGATCATCTCCAGCGGCGCGGGTGCGGCGGCGCGCTATTCGATGGGCTTGGTGATCTTCACCGGCATTCTGGTGGGGACCATGTTCACCCTGTTCGTGGTGCCGATGTTCTACACGTTCATTGCCAGCAAGGACCTGCCGCATCACGCCGAGAAGCCGGACCCGAAGCTGATGCCGGTCCCGGTTGATTGATTGACACGAAGGCCGGGGATTTCCGGCCTTTTTCTTGGGCAGTGATGTCCGACCGCAACGTATTTAACAAGCGGATCGTCTTTGCTTACCTATTTGACGATGACGATCCTGGTGTTGGCCGGACCGAAAATCTCGACAAGCTGGTAGAAATCGGCGGCGTTGACCGGATGCAGCCGCACGCAGCCATGCGAGGCCGGCTGGCCGAGGCGCTTGACGAAATTGGTCGCATGCACAGCGTAGCCACCCTTGAAGAAGACCGAATGCGGCATCGGCGCGTTGTCATATTTCCTCGAATACCACATTTGGTGCATGCGGGTCGGCTTGAACGAGCCGGTCGGGGTGACATGCCCCTTGGCGCCGGTCGAGACTTTCCACGCGAAGGTCGGCCGCCCGTCGACCAGGACTTGCATCGTCTGCTGCGAAAGCGAAATCCGCGCCACTATCTGATTGGCGGCCTGATTGGCAGCATGGGCAATGCCGTTACCGGCGCCGAACAGAAGAACCGCACCCGTGAGGGCGGCGGCAGAGATGTTGATGAGCTTGGCAGAACTGGCAGTGTACATGATGTCCCCCGTCTGCCGGATATGGCCGGCTCCAATTCGATGACCGGCTTATCGTTGGGTCACGTTTCGGATCGATTTCGCACGGCAGACGTTTCTGTTTCGAATTTGTTTCCTATGGTTAACAGCCCAAAGCCTATCCGAGGGATTTGTAGGGGTGAGCCCAATGACATGAAGCCTCGGCTGCTCGACCCGGACCCGCGAAAAGGTACTGCCATCTCCGAGGTGAAAGTGCGCTCTTCCCTCATATGAAAGAAATTTGACTTGGCCCGAAACCAATCTGCAACAAAGCGCCGACTCTAGCGGCATGAGCTGGATACAGGCCACCCGCAGAGTTGACCGAACGAAAACAGCCGGCACAAACGAAGATGAACATGCAATCGAACGCGATCTCCTGGCTCTTCAGGATAAGCATAGCCGCAGCGATGATTGGCGGCGTCGGCACCTTCGCCGGCAGCCCGACGACGAAGCTTGCGGAGATGACTTCAAGCGAAGTTTCGACGCTGCATGCCGCACTCTTTTTCGCCACGGTCTGGATCGTGTCCAGTCTGCGCATCAACCGGCTCAAGGCCCTCTGGCGGGTCGGTTTTGGGCTGAAGACGATGCGCGGCCCCTCCGGCAACTTGCAGCCGAGAGGACCGAAGGCCCGCGCCGCGACGGGGGGCTCCGCTGGCGGCGCGGGCGCTTCGGGGGTTTCCCTGAAGACATGATCCCGAACCGAAAGACCGCATCGCGACAAGTGGTGCTGGTTTTCGGGAAAAGATTGTGCCCGAAAACAGGCCATACCCAGCAGATCTGAATTTGGGGAACGGATACGATGAACACGAAATTTGCAGCTTCGGTGCTTTCCGCACTTCTCTACGCACAGGGCCTGCTCGGCTTTGCCGGCCTCGCCACCGTGCTTCTTAGGGATCGTGCCCATGCGAGCGAATTCGTCGCCACCAGCGAAATGCCGTCAGGTCCGTCGGTTCTTGTGGTCCGCTGAGCGCCTGGGCCTGTGGGCAATACGGTGAGGGCCCCGGCCTCAGTCGGCGAACTGCGTCGGCGGATCGAACCGGTAGCCTGCACCCCTTATAGTGGTGATGGTTTCGGTGTCGAGCTTGCGGCGCAGCCGCACGATGCGCGAATCGATCGAGCGATCGAAGGCATCGGCATTTTCGGCGGGCGCGGCGGCAATGATGTCGTCGCGCGTCAAGACCTTGCGCGGACTGGCCAGGAACAATCTGAGCAGCGCCACCTGACCCGGCGACAATTGTTCTTCCGTGCCGGAGCGATGCATGACCATGGCCGACCGGAGGTCGACCGTCGCGTTCTCCAGCACGACCAATTCCCCGGCGTTTCTGCCGCGCCGTGCCAGCAAGCCGCCGATACGGGCGGCGAGTTCCCTGACATTGAGCGGGCTTTCGACGACGTCGGCGGCGCCGAGTTCGAGCGCCAGCACCTTGTCGACGAGATCGGCCGGCCGGCAGATCAGGATGAAATCCGGCCCGCCCTCGCCGCCATGGCGCCTGAGCAGATCACGCCCTTCCGCCTGGCTGAGGCTGTCGCCGACGACGACGACATCGATACCCTTTCCGGAAAGCAGGGATTCGGCCTCCCACGGCTGCCGCACCGCCCGCACGTCATGACCACGCCGTTCGAGATGGTCGGCGAGATCGGTCGCGACCACTTCGGCGACGGAAACAAGCGCGATGACGGATCGTGCAGCCATTTTTTTCCACCCTGCAACCGGCAACCCAAGATGAGTGCTGGACATGATGTTTATACCCAATCTACTTTCCGCTGAAAGCGGGAGCGAGAGCATAGTGCGGGCACGAATTGTCATCGTCGAGGACGAGCCGGATCTGAGAGACGCGGTCGCCGAGTATCTCGGCGCCAGCGGCTACGATGTCGCGACGGCCGAGAGTGCCAGCGCCGCGCGAACTTTGCTGGAAACGCAGTCGTTTCATCTGGCCATCCTCGACATCGCCATGCCAGGCGAGGACGGCCTGTCGCTTGGCCGCTGGCTGCGCTCGAAAATGCCTATCGGCATTATCTACGCCACTGCCGCCGGCACTGCGCTCGACCGCATCGTCGGGCTGGAACTCGGCGCCGACGACTACATCGTCAAGCCTTACGAATTGCGCGAGGTGCTGGCGAGGGTCCGCAGCGTGCTGCGCCGCGTGCCGCAGCCGGCCGAACCACAGGGCGCCAAGGCCGAAACAACTGCCAACCGCCGTTTTATGAGCTTCGGCCCTTTCCATGCCGATCTCGACGGCCGGTTCGTCACCGGCACCAATGGAACGGTCATCGACATGGCCAAGAGCGAGTTTGACGTGCTGGAGGTCTTCCTGACGCGTGCCAACCGTTTGCTGACGCGTGCGGCGATCTCCGAGGCGATCGGCTTCGAGGAAGATCCTGAATCGTCACGCGCGGTCGATATCCGCATCATGCGGCTGAGAAAGAAGATCGAGGCGGACCCGGCCAACCCGAAATTCCTGCGCACAGTCCGCGGCGAAGGCTATATCTTCTCGCTGCCGACCGGCGAAAGCAACTGAGCGGCGCGATCACTGGTAACCACTCTCGGTGGCACGACTGTGAAATGACGGCTGACCATGACGGCTGAAGCAGCACGCAGCGATATGCACGGCGTCAGGCAGGGCGCGGCGATGGCGGCTGTCCATGTTGTTCGCCGGCTTCGCGAAGCCGGCGACTGGCAGCGCGAGATGGACAGCATCCTTGAAACGCTCTGCGGGGCCATGGATTGCCAGCGCGGCATTCTGTTTCGGCTGCGCGAGCTGCCCGGCCAGGGCTTTGCCCAGTCGGTCGCGGCTTACTGGATCAACCCCCGATTTGGTGGCGAACTGGCGTCGCCAACGGTAATCATGCAGTCGGTTGTCAATTCGGACCCACTGCTGGAACGGTTGGCGGAGGACGAGCGGCAAGGCAAGATCTTCGCGGGACACACGCGCGACCTCGAAGGCTTTCTGAGAACCGACTTCGAAAAGCAGCACATCAAGTCGTTCCTGTCGGTGTCGGTCTTTGCGCATGGCCATCTGTGGGGCACGCTGGCGGTCAACGACTGCGTGAACGAGCGCGAATGGACCGACGAGGAAGAGGCAACGCTGCACATCGTGGCAT
>NZ_RZSX01000427.1:0-5325 GCF_004023105.1 Mesorhizobium sp. M5C.F.Ca.IN.020.32.2.1
CGAAAAGCTCTATGCGGCGGGCGATGTGCGCCGCGGTCAATCGCTGGTCGTCTGGGCGATCCGCGAGGGTCGGCAGGCGGCTCGTTCGATCGACGAGGCGCTGATGGGATCAAGCGTGCTGCCGCGCTGAGTCTGTCTCGAGCGCTACTCCTGCGGCCATCTGAAGGCGCTTTCTGCCCTTCCGGTGCCCGGGGCAGGTTTAATGCATGTCGCGCAAAAGTGTGCAGCGGTTTTGCGATAACGACATGCTTAAAAACAACAACCTAAAGCGCGTCGCATGAGGCCGGTCACACGCGACGCGCTTTAGGGAGTGATCGCCGTGGTCGTTTCGGTTGCGGCCGCCGCCGCAGGCTGTCCCCTGGGCGGCCAGGAAAAATCGTCGGCGCGGCCGGGCGAAGCAGCGGGCCCCTTGCCCTCGACGACAAGTTTTTCGCCGGGCCCGTCCGCCTTCGCCGGCGATGCGGCGCCGAGAAGTTCAGAACCGCCATCGAGCGCCGGATCGTTGAGCAGCATCGGCACGGTGCGATCGACGGCCATGGGTGCCGGTGCCGGCGCCCCGACGGGAGCGCCCGCTGGCGCGTAAGCTGCCGGTGTGCCCGTGGGCGCGGTCATTCCAAGGATCTTCATCAAGGATTTTTCGGCATAGAAGGCGAGCTTGCGTTTGCCGGCTTTCGACACATAGATGCCGTCGTCGGTGCGCAGGCGCACCGGCTGGCCGTTGATATCAGGTCCGCTGGTGACAAAGGCGCCGTCCTCGTCGACGAAACCGTCCCAGATGTCGACGAATTCGCCGCCATGGCTTTCGGCCGTCGAACGGTAAATGTCGTTGAAAGCCAGCATGTCTGAGGTCATCTTCGGCGCCTTGAATGCCGGCATGCCGACCCATAGATACGGCACCTTGGCCGCTGCAATGGCGTTACCGAACGCTTCGGTCCGGCGTTCGTATTCCGTGGTCCAGGCCTCGGACCGCGGCTGTTCGCGTTCCCCGTTCACGCGCATTTGCTGCCGATCGTTGGAGCCCAGCATGACGATTACGGCCGCGGGCTTTTCGGTCTCGATCAGCGACTTGATCTGTTCGGGCCAGTTGTAGAAATCGTCACGCACGAAACCGGACGAACCGTTGCTGCGGACGACGATCTTGACGTTGGTGTTTTCGGCAAAGGCGGTATCGAGACCTTCGCCGAGGCCGCTCGCCATGAAATCGCCGACCACCAGAACGGTGCGAGCATCCGGCGCCTTCTCGACAATCGGGGTTGCCGGCTCAGCCGGCCGGCGCGGCGCGGCGCGGGGCTTTCTTGCTTTTAGCTTCCGTGGCCCGGCCCTCTGGATCTGTCGCGGTGGTTCCATCCACTCGGTTCGGCCCACCCGCTCGCTTCGGCGCAGAAACAACAAGTCGCGCAGCGACCAGCCTCGCCTTTGTTCTTCCTGCGCCACGGCCGGCGTGTGAAAGACGGCGGCAGTGCTGACGGCCAGAACGGCACTAGCCAGAACCAGGATCGGCACGCGACGAAGGATCACCCTGATACGCCCAGCCGAAACCAATTACCCTCTCCATCCCTTAAGAGCGCCGGACCCTCAACCGTGCCGCCGCTCAATCTTTTTTGAGCATCGGATTTTCCCAAAACCGGTTTGGGTCGATGCTCCAGGTCTGCCCTATGCGAGGCTAGTTCTGCCTGAGCCATTTGAGCACTTCCATGCTCGGATGTCCGTCCTGGGTCAAGCCAGCCTTCGCCTGGAAGGCCATGATGGCGGCTTTCGATCCCTCGCCGATCTTGCCGTCGAACTTGCCGTTATAGTAGCCGTACTGGGAAAGCCGCTGCTGAAGCTCTTGCCTCTCCTCGAAGGAGAGCTTTGTGAAAGGCCGCTTCCAGTCCTGCACCAGCCCACCATGGCCGGCGATTTCGTCGGCAAGAAGCCCAACGGCAACCGCGTATTTGTCGGCATTGTTGTAGCGCTTGATGACCGAAAAATTCTTGATCATCAGGAAAGCCGGGCCGCCGCGGCCGCCTGGCACCTTCAGCGTGGCCTTCTCCGCGCTATTCTTGAACGGCTTGCCGTTGACACGCCTGACACCCAGCGCTTGCCATTGCGACAGTGACTTCGATCCGGCCGGGAACTTCTTTCCGTCGGGAAGGCTGACTTCATAGCCCCAGGTCTTGCCGGCCTGCCAGCCGTTCTTCTTGAGCAGATTGGCGGCCGTTGCCAACGCATCGGGAATCGAATTCCAGATGTCGCGCTTGCCATCGCCGTCCATGTCGACCGCATAGGCCTGATAGCTGGTGGGAATGAACTGGGTATGGCCCATGGCGCCGGCCCATGAGCCGCTGAGGTGGCGTTTGTCGATGTCGCCCCTTTGCAGGATTTTCAGCGCCGCGATCAACTGGGTGCGGGCAAATTTCGATCGTCTCGAGTCGGCATAGCCAAGCGTTGCCAGCGAACGCACGACATTGCGCATGACATCGTCGCGCTTAAGGATTTCGCCGTAATTCGATTCCATAGACCAAATTGCCAGCAGGATATGACGGTCAACGCCGTATTTTGCCTCGATCCTGTCCAGCCACGGCTTCCACTTCCTGGCCATCTGCTGGCCTACAGCGACCGACTGGTCATGGACGCGGTTGTCGAAATAGTCCCAGGCGGGCGCGGTGAATTCGGGTTGATAACGCGCTTTTTCCAGCACGACCGGGTCGGCATCGCTGATGCCCTCGAATGCCCGGTCGTAAACGGCGCCGGAAACACCGCTCCGCACCGCGGTGGCGCGGAAGCTGGCCACCCATTGCCGGAAACCGGCGTCGGCAAAAGCCGATCCGGTGGGCATCAGCAAGGCAAGCGACAGGCTGGCGGCCGCAACGATGCTTGTGAAGCGCTTTGCGGCGTTGCGAACGGACATCTTTTCCTCCTTCTTCATCACAGGAAGACTATTCATCGCCGAACCCGGTTAGCATTTAGTTTACCATAGGTGGCGTTGGGAACGAAAAGGCGGGTTGGTGCTTTACAGACTACGAATTTCTTCTGACCAGCCGTTCCATAATCCTCGATTCCGGCACGAAAATGTCTTGAAGCGGGATTGCCGAACAGGCTTAGAAGCGGATAATTGACAGCATGAAGAGAGTTCGCAAGGCAGTTTTCCCGGTCGCCGGTCTCGGCACGCGTTTTCTCCCGGCCACCAAGGCCATACCCAAGGAAATGCTGACCGTCGTCGACAGGCCAGTCATCCAGTATGTGGTCGACGAGGCACGCGAAGCCGGGATCGAGCATTTCATCTTCGTGACCGGCCGCAACAAGGCGGTCATCGAGGACCATTTCGACGTCCAGTTCGAACTCTATGACACGCTCGCCCAGCGCGGCAAGGACGACGAGCTCGCCCGCCTGCAGCGGCTGCAACCCTCGCCTGGGCAGACCAGCTTCACGCGCCAGCAGGTGCCGCTCGGCCTTGGCCATGCCGTCTGGTGTGCCCGCGAACTGGTCGGCGACGAGCCCTTCGCGCTGCTTTTGCCTGACATGATCATGCAGTCGGAAAAAAGCTGCATGAAAGAGATGGTCGAGCTTTATGCCGAGACCGGCAACAACATCGTCGCGGTTCAGGAATGCGACCCCGCCGAGGCCCATAAATACGGCATCGTCGGCCGTGGCGAGGATACACATCACGGTTTCCGTATCACCGGTATGGTGGAGAAGCCGAAGACCGGCACGGCACCCTCCAATCTATACATCAACGGGCGCTACATCCTGCAGCCGGAGATATTTGGGATTCTTGAGGGCCAGGAGAAGGGCGCCGGCAACGAGATACAACTCACCGATGCGATGCTGAAGCTGGAGAAGCAACAGCCCTTTTATGGGTGTCACTACCAGGGGCGCACCTTCGATTGCGGATCGCCGGAAGGCTTTGTCGAGGCCAATGTCGCCTTCGCGCTGTGGCGCAGCGACATAAACGGACGCATGGCGGGCGTTATCCGCCAGCTTTTCGACGAGATGAAACTTTCAGAGCAACGGGGCGCGGCGTTCTAGCTATGTCGCCCAAAAGCATGCCCTCGGGCTTGAACCGATGGTGCGCAACGGTTTTGGGACAACGACAAGCATAAGAACAAGGTTCTCAAAACCACCGTTCCCGCCACGGCCTGACTTGAATCTCGACATGCCCCAAACCTTCAACGGTTTGCTTTACGGCTGCAGTGTCACCCCGACGAAGATGCTGTGGGCGGTGTAGTCGCGGCCCTCCAGATTGCTGGTCTGTTTTTCAGTTCTGGCGCGGGTGGTCAGTCCGGCATACCGGTTCAGCCACCATGTCAGTCCGGCCTCGGCGCTCAGCGTCAGATCATGGCCGTCCGACCCGATGTAGTCGCGCCAGTCCACGCCGAGAGCTGCGTTCCCGATCAGGTTGGCACGGATTTCCCGCTCGCCGGTGAGGCGGCCGGAGTAAAGGATGTCGCCGCTTTCGTTGGCGGTCGTTGTACCCTCGACGATCGTCTGCCCGGTGAGGCCGATCGTGGTGCCGCGTTCCGGCGACCATCTGAGGTCGGCGTTCACCGTGGCACCCGAAATTGCCGGCAGGCGGTCGTCGTCAATCGCCTCCCGCAGCCAGCCGGCCGAGAATTCGCCGGCAAGCTTCTCGCCAAGATCGACCTCGGCGCCGGCCCGAACGCCAAGCCGCGTCGAGGATCGTTCGAAACCATTGGTGTCGACGCGCAAATCATAGACCCGGCGGCCGATTTCAACCTCGGTGAAGGGAGTGATAGCGGGGGAAATCTCGTAGCCGCTGCGCAAAGTGGCGGTATAGAGCGTCGAGTCGCGGTCTTTCTGCGACAGCGTGCCGCCCGTCGAAAGCTTAGCGTCGCCGTAAATGTCGTGTTCGACAGCGCCGGTCAGGGCGAAGCGCATCTTGCCGGCATCCTTCTCGAGCGCAAGGCTGCCGTCAATGGTCTGGCGCACCGGCTGCTCGACGGTGCCTTCGATGACGACTGGCGATGAAGCCGATTCGGGCGCCGCCTCGTAACCGAGCTTGGCGATAGCGCGCAGATCGTTGTCGAGGTCGACATTGAGCGTGCCATCGACACGGCCCCGTGCCTCCTGAACCTCGTCGCCCGATATAGTCTTGAGAAAGGTGCCGTAGCCGTCGATGACAGCCAAATTCTCCCGCCAGTCGGAGATGGCATTGAAGCGCAGCGTCGTTTCCGACAGCAGGGCCGGCTTGCCTTCGCTGCTTGAATCGGCATTTGATGACGCCGTCAGGCCTTGCTCGAGCGTTGGCCTGATCACGAAGGAGCCGAGTTTGATGCCGGTGGCGGCGAACGGGTCGTCCTCGGCGCTTTTATCCCTGCCTTCGAT
>NZ_RZSX01000428.1:0-5324 GCF_004023105.1 Mesorhizobium sp. M5C.F.Ca.IN.020.32.2.1
GCAGCGCAGGCCTCCGATCTGGTCCGCGCCGGCGACGTCCTGACCATCACTCTCGAGCGGCGCATCTTCGTCTGGAAGGTGCTCGGCACGGGAAGCCGGCGCGGCCCCGCAGAGGAAGCGCGCTTGCTCTATGAGGATATGTCGCCACCGCCGGTGCCAAAAGGCGAGGCCGTTCCCGATGCGATTCCCGCACTGCGCGATGCCGGCAGCGGCCGCCCCACCAAGAAGGAACGCCGGGAGACCGACCGGCTGCTCGGCGGTGACTGACGCATAACTGGCTTTCGTCGCATGGCCGTCTGGAATTCCATTCCGGAAACGCCGGTATCGCGCGCAATGGCTGCTCTTGCAAGCGGCGGGCAAAGACGTTACCTCACCAAAAAAGCCTACCGCATTGGGGAACACGATGCGTGAATTCAAAGCGTTGGAGCGTGCATTTGTGCGTCCGATTGGACGCACCTCGCTCTGATAAAACGTGACGTCCCGGAGCCGACTGATGACCTATGTCGTGACCGATAATTGCATAAAATGCAAATACATGGACTGCATCGAGGTCTGTCCGGTCGACTGTTTCTATGAGGGCGAGAACATGCTCGTCATCCATCCCGACGAGTGCATCGACTGTGGCGTCTGCGAACCGGAATGCCCGGCCGACGCGATCAAGCCTGACACCGAGCCGGGGCTCGACAAATGGCTGCAGATCAACACCGAATATGCCGATAAATGGCCCAACATCACCGCCAAGAAGGAGCCTCCGGCCGACGCCAAATCCTTCGATGGCGAGGCCGGCAAGTTCGAGAAGTATTTCTCCCCCGAGCCCGGCGAGGGCGACTAGCGCCTGACTCCGAAAATCGGAATCGATTTTCGAAAAGTATCATGCGCAAGATCAAAACTGTCACAGCGTCCCGTGCACGTCCAAAACGGGCGCGTGGCGCTGTAACGGCGACGCCGATTTGATCGGCATGACGCGGCGTAATAGGCACCGCACATTAACTGCCTTGATAGCGGAGATCGCGCTTGACCTTCGCGCGTGCAGCAAAACCTTGATTCTTCCGACTTTTTGTGCTATATCAGCCAAACATGCCGGTGACACAACGTCGATTTATGGCGCAAACGCCCCAAATCACTGAAAGGTGAATTTCTCAATCCGGACCAGAGTGATCTGGGGCAGGCAGTCGCAATTGTGCGGCTTGCCGACCTCGGCTTTTCCGGTGGTTTCGTAGTTGTGCGGCTAACGATCGGTTACCCGATCGCGCGAGTTCGGCCGGCAGAATGCCGGTACCACACCAAGGAGTTCATGGCGTAATGGCAACAATCACCCCGCAGAAGAAGTCCAGCGCAGCGCGTCACGGTTTTAAGACCGGCGAGTACATCGTCTATCCGGCGCATGGCGTCGGCCAGATCGTCTCGATCGACGAGCAGGAAGTTGCGGGCCACAAGCTGGAACTGTTCGTCATCGACTTCCAGAAGGACAAGATGCGTCTGAAGGTTCCGGTTGCCAAGGCGACCTCCATCGGCATGCGCAAGCTGTCGGAAGAGGATTATGTCGATCGCGCGCTGAAGGTCGTGCAGGGCCGCGCCCGCGTCAAGCGCACCATGTGGTCGCGCCGGGCTCAGGAATATGATGCGAAGATCAATTCCGGCGACCTGATCTCGATCTCGGAAGTGGTGCGCGACCTCTACCGCGCCGACAACCAGCCGGAGCAGTCCTATTCCGAGCGCCAGCTTTATGAGGCGGCACTCGACCGCATGGCGCGCGAGATCGCGGCCGTCAACCGCATGTCGGAAACCGAGGCGGTGCGCCTCATCGAGGTGAACCTCAACAAGGGTCCGAAACGCGGCGCCAAGGCCGACAACGAAGAAGCCGAGCAAGAAGAAGCTGCCTGAGCGCTTCTCGCCCTCGAATTGGAAAACCCGGCCTCGCGCCGGGTTTTTCTTTGTATGCATGTCGTTATCCCAAACCGCTACGAACTTTTAGGCGACATGCATTAACCTTCGCCGCCTCCTTCCTTCTCTGCCTCCTGCTTCAGTGTCGCGATGAACCGCCTGGTTCGCTGGCGCTCCGGATTGCTGAACAGGACAGCGGCGGGGCCTTTCTCGACGACGCTGCCGGCGTCGAGGAACACCACCTCCTGCGCGATTTTCGATGCGAGGCGCAGGTCGTGCGTCGCGATCACCATGGTGGTCCCCTCGCGGGCGAGCTGGCTGAGCACGTCGACCACCTCCTGCGCCAGTTCCGGATCGAGCGCCGAGGTCGGCTCGTCGCACAACAGCACTTTCGGCGATGGCGCCAGCGCCCGGGCGATCGCAACGCGTTGCTGCTGGCCGCCTGACAGCGTCGCCGGCCAGGCATCGGTCTTATGCGCCATCCCGACCTTTTCGAGCAGAGCGAGCCCCCGCTCGCGCGCCCTCGTCGTCGGCCATTTCAGCACCGTCACCAGCCCCTCCATGACATTCTCGATCGCGGTGCGGTGTGGGAACAGCTGGAAATTCTGGAACACCATGCCCGTCTGCAGCCGCAGGCGCCGGATGGCCGTTGCGGAAACCTTGCCGCCGGGGTGGAATTCGAGCGCGTCGTCGCCGATGCGCACCGTGCCCGAAGTCGGGATCTCAAGCAGGTTGATACAGCGCAGAAGCGTGCTTTTCCCGCCGCCCGAGGGACCGACAAGGGCTGTGACGCTGCCTTCCTCGATGGTGACGGTCACGCCCTTCAGCACGAGGTTGTCGCCGAAGCGCTTCTCGATGTCGGTGAGGCCGATCATGAACGCGCCTCCAGGAAGCCGCCATAGCGGTTAAGTCGCTTTTCCAAGCGCGTCTGCAATGCCGACAGCACCGAGCTCAGCGCCAGATACAGGGCCGCCGCCTCAATATAGAGGATCAGCGGCTCATAGGAGGTGGCGACGATCCGCTGCGCCGCCTGGAACATTTCCGGCACGGTGATGGCGGCGGCCAGCGATGTATCCTTGACCAGCGAGATGAAGGTGTTGGACAGCGGTGGCACCGCGACGCGGCCGGCCTGCGGCAGTATGGTGCGCCGCATCGCCTGGCTCCAGGTCATGCCGATCGAGTAGGCCGCCTCCCACTGCCCCTTCGGCACCGAGCCTATGACAGCGCGGATGATTTCCGACGTATAGGCGCCGATGTTGAGCGTGAAGCCGATCAACGCGGCTGAAAAAGCGTCGAGCAGGATGCCGACCGAGGGCAGGCCGTAGAAGATCAGGAAGAGCTGCACCAGAAGTGGCGTGCCACGGAAGATCCAGACGTAGAAGCGGACCACGGCGACCAGCGGCTTCGGGCCGAACAGCCGGACAAGCGCCGCAACCAGCCCTACGAAGAGACCGAATGCGAACGACAGGAGCGTTAGCGGAACGGTGAAGATCAGCGCGGCCCATAGCAGCGTCGGCAATGAGTCCAGCATCAATTGCAGCCAGTGCGGCACGAAAACCCTCCTTGCGAGATTGCCGCCCAAAAAAAGCGGCCCGGCAGCATCGAGGCGCGACCGTACGATCGTCATATCACGCGAAAAGCGGCGGCCGTCAAAGACGGCTCGCCGCGATGCTTGCCATGCGGGCCGGCAACCGGCCCGCTCCGTGCAATGCGCTTACTTCGAAACGTCCTGGCCGAAATAGGTGTCGGCGATCTTCTGGTAGGTGCCGTCGGCCTTGATGTCGGCCAGTGCCTGATTGATGGCGGCGACCAGTTCCGGATCGCCCTTGCGCACGATGACGCCGGAATAGTCGGCGTTTTCTTCCTGCGCGGCGATCTTCACATTGGCGTCGGGCTTTTGCTTCTTGAAATCGAGGAAGGACAGGCTGTCGTTGATGGTGGCGTCGGCGCGGCCGGTAAGAAGCAGCTGGATCGATTGGTCGAAACCATCGGTGCCGACGAGCTCGGCGCCGTTCGTTTCGGCGAGTTTGCCGAAATTCGAAGTCAGCGACTGCGCCGCCTTCTTGCCCTTGAGGTCGGCAAAGCTCTTGATATCGGTATTGTCGCCGCGCACGATCAGCACCGCTTTGGAAGCGACGTAGGGATCGGAGAAATCATACTTGGCCTTGCGCGCCTCGGTGATGCCGACCTGATTGATGACGGCGTCATAACGCTTGGCGTCGAGGCCGGCGATCAGCCCGTCCCATTTGCCTTCGAGGAATTCGGCCTTGACGCCGAGGCGCTCGGCAATCGCCTGGGCTATCTCGACGTCGAAGCCGACCAATGCACCCGAGGCATCATGATAGGTGAAGGGGGCATAGGTGCCTTCGGTGCCGACCTTAAGGACGCCGACCTGCTTGATCTGATCGAGATTTGCGCCGGCATGGCCTGATGTGACGGCCAAAACCTGCAGTGTTCCGGCGACGATAAGCGATTTGAGCCATTTCATTTTTCTGTGATCCCGTCCTTGACCGGCGTCCGGCGCATTTGTTGAGCGCCGGAAACTGACAGATGCAGGCTGGCGAAATAAGGAACCGGATTTCAAAAATAAGATGCTTTTGAAATCCAATTCTCAAAACGATATCGAGTCACGCCAACCGACCGCGTAGCGACCGCCGCAACGAGCTTTCGCCAGTGCAATCCACGCGACATCAGCGGCGGAACCATTCACCCGCGTGGCACGTTCTTGGCTGTTGTAGGGCGCGGCGTCGCCAATTCAACCACGATGCCAGCTCAGGGTCGAGCGATCGCACCGCAACGCCCGGAACAGGGAGCGTGGCATGATGGAAGATATGGCAGGGCGAACCATGGTCCGCGCGGCGATGAAAGCCCCCTATCTCGAGCGCGACGAGGAGCATCTTCTCGCGCTGCGCTGGAAGCAAGACAACGACCAGCAGGCGCTGCACCAAATCGCCATGGCGCATATGCGGCTGGTCATTTCCATGGCCTCGAAATTCCGCCACTACGGTCTGCCGCTCGGCGACCTGGTCCAGGAAGGCCATGTCGGCCTGCTGGAGGCAGCGGCCCGTTTCGAACCGGAGCGCGAAGTGCGGTTTTCGACCTATGCGACGTGGTGGATCCGCGCCTCGATGCAGGACTATATCCTGCGCAACTGGTCGATCGTGCGTGGCGGCACCAGTTCGGCGCAAAAGGCGCTGTTCTTCAATTTGCGGCGCCTGCGCGCCCGCTTGGCGAACGGCGCCGAGCCGATCTCGAATACCTCGCTCTACCGCGAGGTGTCGGTGGCGCTCGGCGTCTCGGAGGCCGACGTGGCGATGATGGACTCCCGCCTTTCGGCACCGGATAGCTCGCTCAACCAGCCGCTCGCCGACGATGCGGGCGCCACCGAGCGAATGGATTTCCTGGTTTCTGACGATCCTTTGCCGGACGAGGTCGTAGGC
>NZ_RZSX01000429.1:0-5320 GCF_004023105.1 Mesorhizobium sp. M5C.F.Ca.IN.020.32.2.1
CGGTCGCACAATAGTGTCCGCTGTTGAAACCAAGGCGTAGCCCTGTTCAATCGACCTGCCCAGAGTATCCGCGAAGCTGTGAGTACCGGCGGATCTGCCCAGGGGTAAGCAATTCGGCCATCTCGAGATGATAGCGCAGGTGCGCTGCCCGTAGCGCGCCTTGCACGTCGGCGATGGTCTTTGTCAGTTCAGCGAGTTGTGCCGAAATTATCTTTCGTTCGGAAAACAAGCGGTCAAGTTCGGTCTCTTTCTCGATGATGCGTAGTCCGAGCGGGATGGTTTCTGCCTTCATCCGATCCAGCAGGGCCTTGGTCCGCGACGCCTGTTCATCGGTGACGCCAAGGGCATCCCGCAGTTCGAGGACATGTGACGGACCCGGATAGGAGTTGAGTTCGGCCGCCAGCGCCAGACCCATCCCTCGCCCGGCCAAAAGATCAGCCATCTGCTCGCCCGAGAGCGCTTTCACGCGGCGTTTCTCCATCCCGGAATAAGAAGATGTGGCTGGATCCTTTCCTTCAGCGGCCTTGTGATGGTTGATGCTGCCATGCTGCTGTGCCAGCCCGTCAGGGACGGCAAGAAAAGCCAGCATGAGGGACAGCACGGCAATGGGGATGCGGTTCATCGAGCGATCTCCGGCGTTTCTTCTTGCGACGTTTGACACAGCCGCGGGAACTGAAACATGATTGCGATCATGTCGGACCTCCTCTTCGAGCGATTCCTTGAACTCGCGGAACGCGAGCAATCTCTCCCTGCCCGCAGCGTCCTGTTTCGTATGGACGACCCGGTCTTGTCGCTCTTCCTGGTCACCGCGGGAGAACTGCGCCTTGTCCGGGCACTTCCTGACGGGTTCCAGCTGACGTTGCAGCGTGCCGGCTCGGCTTCGATCCTGGCCGAGGCTTCGCTGTTTGCGGATCGATATCATTGCGATGCGTTGGCAGCCGAGGAATCGATGGTACGCGCTGTGCCGATCACCAGGGCCATGGCGGTGCTCGAAAGTGATCGTGAGTTGGCCTCTGCACTGTTGCGACACTTGGCAGGCGAGGTTCATCGGACGCGGACACGGGCCGAGATATTATCCCTGAAATCCGTCGCGGCGAGAGTTAGTGCCTGGATGGCATGCAATGGCGGCGTCTTGCCGCCCAAGGGACGCTGGCATCATGTTGCGTCGGAAATAGCCGTTACGCCAGAGGCGTTTTATCGGGAGCTTGCCCGCCGGCGATGATGTGCCGCCAAAATGCGGCTCATCGTGCGGAGGATTCCCGCTGCGCGAAGACGCGGTTCAGTTCATCGTGGCGACGGCGCATGTCGTCCGGCCAGCGCGACTTGATATAGGACAAGGCCGCGATGATATCGGCGTCGGTCAGGAGTCCCCCGAAAGCTGGCATCCGCGTTTTGTAATCCTTGAGGTTGGCGGCTTCGGCGACGCCGAGTTTCGTTATCCTGAACAGCAGTGTGTCCGGGTGGTGCCAGGTGTGACCGTTTTCGTCGTGGGGCGGGGCCGGAAGGAATCCATCCTTGTCCTGCGCTTTCCAGCCCGTTTGACCTTCGAGGTTCCTGCCATGGCAAGAGGCGCAATGCGCCACGTAAACGGCCTCGCCGCGCGCAATGACACGGGCATCGTCGGCCTTGAGGATCCCGCCCGACTTGCCCCCGAAAACAAGAACCACGTAGACCGCCACCAAGGCGGCGAGAGCAAGCGCCAGCGCCAGCTTTCCAGTCACCCTACGATCCACTGTGTCACCGCATCAACGACCGAGTTCGGTCCAGTTGACGCCGCCGTCGGTGCTGGCCAGGATATCACCTTGGTGAGACGCCACGAATATCCGATCCTTGTCGGCCGGATCGACCGCGAGATGCAGCAGGATTCGGTCACTCAAGCCGCTGGAAAGAGGCGCGAAGTTCAGAGCAGCCTCCGCGGATCGGACAAGTCCTCGTCCCACCACGAACGCGTAGACGGAACCGTCGGCCGTCACCTCAACGAGACTGACGGGCGCGCCATCGACGACCGTTTCCCAGATCAGGCCTCCATTCCTACTGACCGACAGACCTCCTTCAGTCGCGGCGTAAATGG
Organism: Mesorhizobium sp. M5C.F.Ca.IN.020.32.2.1; assembly: GCF_004023105.1. Taxonomy (NCBI): domain Bacteria; kingdom Pseudomonadati; phylum Pseudomonadota; class Alphaproteobacteria; order Hyphomicrobiales; family Phyllobacteriaceae; genus Mesorhizobium; species Mesorhizobium sp. M5C.F.Ca.IN.020.32.2.1. Next base: position 2,072 of record NZ_RZSX01000429.1, read on the forward strand.
TGTCGGCGTCCTTTGCCGATGCGGCGAGGTCGATCAGCTTTTCGGGCAGCAGTCCAACCACCGACCATGTCTTCCCGGCATCGCGGCTCACCTGTAGGCCGCCGTAGGCGCCGTAGAGAACCTGAGGATCGGCCGAGCTGACCGTCATCTGGTGAAAGTCAACCGGCCCGTCTGCACCCGGCGCGATCTGCGTCCATGTCGCGCCGTTGTCGGTCGAGGCGATGAATCCGAGATTACCGCCGCCTGCGGGGTGGCCGCTGGCGTAAAGCGACCTCGGGTCGGATGGGTCCGGAGTGAATCCCATGAAATCCTGCACCGGCGAAATGAGCTCTGCCTTTCCGTCCGACCCGGCGCGAAAGAGTCCATGGTGGGTCGCTATCAGAAGCTTTTGCGAATTTTCCCTGTCCACAGCTAGCCCATGGATGTGGGTGCGCTCTTTCAGCTGCGAAACCGAAACCGCCTCGGCTCCCGCAGTCGATCCGGTCGAGGTGGCCGCAATCAGACTGGCGACCAGAATTCCCAGTAGTTGTCTCATCTCGTCGCCTCCAACTTCGCCCTTACCATCATGACGGGCATGATATCAGGACCAGGACTACGGTGCATCGGACATGTCTGCGCAGCCCAGCCCGCCGTCTGACCGACGCGGAGGTTTCAACCCGGTCAGAGTGACCGCGACGAGCCGGCGGACCGCGGCCTTGGATCGCAGGCTGCTGGCTGCCGTGAGGGCGTGGAGGCAATAGGTCGCAAGCTCGTCAGGCGCGACGTCGTCCCGGAGATCGCCCGTCGCAGCACCCTCGGCCAGCAGATCGCGGATGAGATGGTGGAGCTGATGCTGCGCCTTGACGACGTGTTCGCCTCGATGCAGGCGTGCCGCGAGTTGGGTGCCATGATGTTCGTGTGAAATGAACGCATAGGCCTCAAGTACCGCTTTTAGCCGCTCCCCGGCGTCGCCAACCTGGTCCCGAATGGTAATGAGATGTTCAAGGTGACCGGTGACCTGACGTTCGTGCCAGGCGACGAGGATCGCTTCAACGTCCCGAAAATACTTGTACAGCGTCGCGCGACCTATTCCAGTCTCCTCGGCGATCTTCGCCATCGTCACCGACAGCAGCCCCCGCTCGGCCACCAGCGCCGCGGTGGCGTCGAGGGTCGCGTCGCGTACCGCGCGACGGTGGGCATCGATGGTTTCGTTCCACAGCTTCGGCACCGCCCCAATATACGTGGCGTATCACCGATGTCGAGATGCGAGACACAGCGACTTGATATAGACACATTGTCTCGATAAAGTTTTCGTAGTCATGGAACTCGATACCGCGCGCGACGCAGGAGACGCACATGGCCGACCCGCCCGATTACCCCGGCACACCGCGCTGGGTGAAAGTGTCGGGGATTATCGTGATCGTCCTGATCCTGCTGGTGATCGCTGCGCTCTTCACCGGCGTCGGCGGGCCTCACGGTCCCGGTCGGCACCTGCCGTCCTCCAGCGTTACAGAGCCTGGCATGCAACAGCCATGACCATGACACCCGGCCTTCGAAAGTTCGCGCTCACCGCGCATGTCGCTTCGTCGGTCGGCACGCTCGGCGCGGTCGCCGGCTTCCTGGCTCTCGCCGTCGCCGGCTTGGCCAGCAAGGATCTGCAGACGGTGCGCGCCGCCTATCTCGCGATGGAGTTGACCGCCTGGTACGTTATCGTCCCGTTGGTTCTCGTCTCATTGGTCACCGGACTTGTCCAGTCGCTGGGCACCAATTGGGGCCTGTTCCGGCACTACTGGGTCCTGGCGAAGCTTCTGCTGAATATTCTTGTCACCGTCGTCCTGCTGCTTCAGCTGAATCTGATTGGCTATCTGGCAGACATCGCGGCAGAGACGACGTTTTCCAGCGCTGATCTTCGGGAACTGAGGATATCACCTGTGATCCACGCCGCGGGAGGGCTGCTCGTGTTGCTCCTGCCTGTGGCGCTGTCGCTATACAAGCCGCGAGGCCTGACCCCGTACGGGTGGCGCAAGCAGCATGAGGGGCCGACGGCTCTGCATCCATAGATGCAGTCCGCTCCGTCTACGTTAGCAACCCACCGCATCGGAACAAAGTTTCCGCGCTTCCGTTACGCAACATGTCATGCGTTGCTCGCGGATCCCTGACCGGTTGGACCGACCTCCAAAACCATGAACGCATTCATGCCCCGAGCCGGCGCCCGGGCCGAGACCTCGGCACCGCGCGTCATAGTTCAAGATTAGAAGATGAATCATGGCAAGTACCAAACTCACGTTCGCCATGGCACTGTTGCTGTCGGGTTTCGCCCCGGCGGCGTTCGCTCAGCAATCCTCCGACCAGCCTATGGATGTGGCTCCGTCGCCCCTGCCGGAGCAATGCGGTCAGGCTGAAGGCGCATCAGCAGGGCACACCACGCCTGGAATGGCAGGCATGGACATGTCGGGCATGGATGAAGCGCACAAGGCCAACATGGCGGCGATGATGAAGATGCATCCTGCCATGATGCAAGAGATGATGGCCAAAGACCCTGATGTCGCCTTCGCCTGCGGGATGATCGCGCATCACCAGGGCGCGATCGACATGGCCGAAGTCGAGCTGAAATACGGCGACAATGACGAAGCCAAAAAGATGGCTCAGAAGATCATCGACGCCCAGACTAACGAAATCGGTGAGTTCAAGCAGTGGCTTGATGCCAACGCAAAGTGATCGTCAGGAGACGTCGTAAGCCGCTTCTCGACTCGAACAAGGAACACCTTCCATGCATCACCTTAGCCCCGAAATGAAAAGCTGCATCGACGAATGCGTGCGCTGCTATTCCGTGTGCCTTTCGACCGCCATGGGCCACTGCCTGGAACTGGGCGGCCAACACACCGAAAAGCGGCACTTCACGTTGATGATGGCATGCGCCGAGATCTGCCGGACATCGGCGCATTTCATGCTCATCGGTTCCGAGCACCACAAGCATACCTGTAGCGAATGCGCCGAGATCTGCAGCGAATGTGCGGATGACTGTGAGCGCATTGGCCACATGCAGGAATGCGTCGAGGCCTGCCGTCGCTGCGCGGAGAGCTGCCGGAAAATGGCAGCCTAAAATCTTGTCCGAGGCCCCCTGGTTCAGAACCCGCGCCCTCGTTACTACGATTGTCATTTGAAGAACACAAACTTGACCAAGCCAGCGGTCACCAGCACGACCAGAGCGAGGAGGATGAAGCCTGTACGCCCATTCCCCACATTCCCCGGACATCATCTGATCCATAA